>MFRL01000086.1 GCA_001784565.1 Candidatus Melainabacteria bacterium GWF2_37_15 | reverse complement strand
GATTCTTTGGCGGTGAAGGTTTTATTATGCAGAAACTCGAAGGCGACGGGCTGGTTTTTGTCCATGCCTGCGGCACTGTAAAAGCAGTTGAACTCGGCCCTAATGAAACACTTAGAGTAGATACAGGCTGTCTGGTAGCTTTTACTAAGGATATTGACTATGATATCCAGTTTGTAAAAGGTATTAAGACAGTATTTTTCGGTGGTGAGGGATTATTCCATGCAAAACTGAAAGGGCCGGGCGTTGTTTGGGTACAGTCAATGCCTTTAAGCAGGCTGGCAAACAGGATATACCAGGCGGCGCCGCAGGTTAACCCCTCTTCAAGAAAAGGTGAAGGAAGTATTCTGGATTCCTTTGGCGGGTTGGGGAATTTGCTGGACGGGAATTAGGATTTAATCAGGAAATAAAAAAAGGGACGCTGGCAAAGTCAGCGTCCCTTTTTTAGAATCTTTTTATTATTAAATTGACTACTTTTTCTGAAAAATCATTATATATTCATGTTTAAAGATATAGAACCCACCAGCTAACGCGCGATAACGCCATAAATTATTAGTTCTGCCCTTGCCGATTTCGTTGCCTTCTATATTTTTTACGATTATGGACTTGGTTTTAAAACCTACTTCATTCATTTTTTGCATACAAAGGAAGCTCAACGGCACAAGCTCGCCCTTGGAGTATTTATCGCCTATGATTAAAGCGGCATATCTGCTCTTTTCAAGGCAGTCATAGCCGTTCTGCGCTACTTTTTTGAAATTATCGAGAAATTCTTCAGTTGATGCACAGTTAGATAAGTCTTTGCGCTTGTCGCTGAATTTAATAATATCAGCGTATGGCGGGTGAAGCACTAAAAACTGGGCCTTTTCCGCATTAAATTTTTTAAGAGACTTGTTAATTTTTTCTTTTGCTTTAGCTGAAGTGCTATCCTCGCATATTACATCGACAAAATCAGGACTATTAACGTAAGTTCTGACTTTTTCAGCCAACTCAGGCTTTAATTCCACGCCAATACATTTTCTTTCCCTGTTAACAGCTTCTATTGCGGAGGTGCCAGAACCTAAAAACAGGTCAAGTATTATATCGCCCGGTTTTGTAAATCTGGAGAAAAGTTGTTCCGCTATCTGTGGGATAAAATTCCCGTGGTAGTCAAACTTATGGCCATTGGTTTTTGCCCTGGAGTTGAACATCCATAGCGTTCCGGTTTCAATATGGTTATAATCCTTCCAGTTATTAAGGTCTATGTCATTATAATCCTTGGTTTTACGGGCATTATTGCCGTTTATTACATGCAGCTTCGTCAAAATTCCATCTCTCTCACTCTTGTACTTGCTTAATATAGCTAATTCCCGCATAAGTTTGATCAATAATTCGGAGGATTTTGCGGAGTATTTTGTGATAAAATCATTGATATGTCGCACTATTTTGAAAAAAATAAGCCATATGACCTGCCTAATTTAAAAGGCAGGTATGAACAATTCGGCGGTAAATATGTTCCTGAAACTCTGATGGGTGCTTTGTACGAGCTGGAAGCTGCTTTTAATCAAGCCTGGAATGATGAATCATTTCTTAATGAATTGTACAGCCTAATGAGAGAGTATTCCGGCAGGCCAACACCTCTGTATTTTGCAAAAAGATTAACTGAGCACTATGGCAAAGGCAAAATATATCTAAAAAGAGAAGATTTAAACCATACCGGGGCGCATAAAATCAACAACGCACTTGGCCAGGCAATGCTAGCAAAAAGGATGAGAAAGCCAAGAATAATCGCTGAAACCGGAGCTGGCCAGCATGGAGTTGCTACAGCTACTGCCTGCGCGCTTTTTGGCTTGCAGTGCGAGATTTATATGGGTGAAGAGGACACAAAACGTCAGTCCACTAACGTTGAAAGAATGAAGCTCCTCGGTGCACAGGTGAATTCAGTTTATTCCGGCAGTAGAACTTTAAAGGATGCGACAAGCGAGGCAATCAGGGACTGGGTAACAAACGTAGATAATACTCATTACATAATAGGTTCAACCGTTGGGCCGCACCCTTACCCGATGATGGTAAGGAATTTTCAGTCAGTGATAGGAAAAGAAGCAAAAGAACAGCTGCAAACATTGCCGGATTATGTTATTGCTTGTATTGGGGGTGGAAGTAACTCCATGGGAATGTTTTACAGTTTCCTTGGGGAAGAATCAGTTAAAGTTATTGGCCTTGAAGCCGCGGGGCATGGTGTAGAAACAGACAAAACTGCTGCCAGTATTACAAAAGGCACGCCGGGAGTGCTTCATGGCTCGATGAGTTATGTACTTCAAGACAATTATGGACAAATTCAGGAAGCCCACAGTATTTCTGCAGGACTGGATTACCCGGGAGTTGGGCCTGAGCACAGTTATTTAAAAGAAACAGGTAGGGTAAAATACTATCCAATCACTGATAAGCAGGCTGTTAATGCCTTTCATCTTTTATCCAAGCTTGAAGGTATCGTTCCGGCGTTGGAATCAGCTCATGCACTGGCTTATCTTGAGGAATTAATGCCAACTACTAGCAAAAATGAAATGGTTGTTGTCTGTCTGTCCGGCAGGGGGGATAAAGACCAGCAGAGCGTGTTAAATTTTAAGGAAATTGGTCAATAAAAAGCCCCTGACCGGTTAAGGAGGGGCTTTTTATGAGATTTAAATTTGAAATTAAGCAACCTCTTTTTCAATTATTTCATTTATGAGGGCATTGAGGCTTTTGCCTTCAATAGAGGCCTTTTTTGCCAATTTGTAATGTTTTTCTGGAGGAATTCTTAAATTAAATCTTCCAGAATATTCACTTGGAGCTAAAGGTTCAGGTATTTCTATATTGTCTTTTAATAAAGATATTAAATAGGCTTCAAGAGCTTCCTTTATATTATTAGCTGCTTCGGCTATTGTATCGCCGTAGCTCATGCAACCTTTTAATTCAGCTACACTAGCGACATAAATATTATCTCTTGGATCCCATTCGAACCTAAAGGTCCAAGGAAGATTTAAATAATAATTTAAATCTTTTTTGGCACCCGATGATGACATACTCATAAATTCTCCTTTATATTAACCATTACTAAAAGGTAAAAATCCAAAGTCGACCACGATTTCTACCTGCTTAGAGGCCAGAGGGGGGATTATATCCCCTCCATCCTCATTGCTTCTACAATTTGCTCTCTCAGAAAAAAAGGGAGGTCTTTCTTGCTTAGAATCAAAACGATTGGTTGCCTTCCTGGCTTTCTCCAAACTTGATGACTCCCCTTTGTGGAGTTCGTCTCATAGCCTATTTGTGTTAAGATTTTCATAGCTTCGACTGTTGAGATTGTCCCCGAGAGAACTTTTTGTATCAGTTTTTCTTTCTTTGTCATTTTATTATTCCTTAAAAACATGATACAAAATTATAGTACCATATTTCGGCACTAGTGTCAATATCTGGCACTATAAATTTTCAATAAAAAAGCCTCTGGCCTTAAATGGCCAGAGGCTTGAAAATAAGCTTCTAGGTAATATATTTTATTATTTTTCAAATAGCTTGTATTTATTAAATAAGTAGACTACAAGGTCAATTATCAGGGAAAAAATCTTCTCTTCAAGAAACTCAGGAATCCCGGGAATATCGACAACCGCATTCACCATGCTAATTACCTGTTCTTTTTTATTTAATCCCTGGCCTGCGCCGAATTCCTTTTCTGCTGTCATTACAGCATCAACAATAACGTCAAATAATTTCATAATAGGGCTCCTTCTGGTTTTTATCTACGCCTAAATGTATAAAATTTCTGGTTTTATACCAGATTACTTCATTAAAAAAGCCTGTTTTCACCGCTAAAATAAAAACATTTAAACAGCCGGTATCTAATGGGGATATGTCTACAGCTGTTGCTGCTCTTCCTTCGCAAATGTGGCAGGAATTTTTTTTACCTTCAGCAGCTTGATTGTGTTTAATACACCGACATCCTGATGTCACTTCTAGCCTACTGCCCAGTAAATAGCGAAATACTTCAAGTTTCATAAGAAAAAGGTTGTCATAATTAAGTTTTCCGCAGCCGCATTTGCATTTCAGTTCATATGCCTGAAAATTCTGTGTTCTTAACATTACGGTCATATTAGTTTAATACTCTCCAATCGCTGTTTGCGTAAATTTTAATAATATTGCCGCTGGTAGTGTCGTTCCAAATATCACCTTCCTGCGGACTATCGGGTGTGCTTGATCCACTGCCCCGCCAACGACAATAAACACCTGATGCCCCGGCGTTTACAACATTTTGGATAGTAGCTTTTTTGCTTACTGGTGTGCCTGCTGGATCATCAATCACAAGCATTAAATCTGATGAACTCACGCTTGTTAATTCATCTAATTGAGTTATTTTTTTATCAGCCATATATTTACTCCTTGGTCACTCCTTGGTTATTCTTTCGTAATTTTCCGTTAAAATTCGGCCGGAAAGGTCTTCCAGGTATATATATTCTGTTTGCTCGCTATGCCCTATTTCCGTAATCAGCAAGTAAGGAAGTCCTAGCCCGTTGAATCTATCGCCCACCGTCAATACTGGTCCACTGGTTTTTGGCCCGATATGTAAAGCTAGAGAAAACGGAGTTAAGCTTGATATATCTATTGCAGTTGATAGCTGCATGAAATGCCCGGAGCTTGATCCGGTATTCGGAAGCCTTATTCCATTCGCAGCAATACAGCTTCCATTTTTATAAAGCGCCAGCACTGCATTTGTGGCTATATCTGTATACACTGCAGGGACAATTGCATCAATTTTAACTCTTGCTTTTGAGTTCTTTGGTGTATAAACACAGTTTAGAATTACCTCACCTTCATCAATCCAGGGAGTTGTACTATCAAATGGTATATTATTGGTGATGTTTTTCCCAGAAATTGTGACCAGATCCGAAGTTATGACCTCTGTGTAAATGTGATTATGCTTGATATTTATGCTGTTACTGGATCCTCCCGCGCTGGCAGCATAAATTTCACTAAACCCTTCAAAATCATTATTTTTAAATATATATCCGTCATTTCCTGAAACATCATCCAGAACAACAGTGTCATAAAAGCCTTTAAGTTTATTATTTTTGCAGACAAAATCACCGCAGTTTTGAATTGATACGAATTTTGTGCCTTTTTCGATAAAGTTATTCTGAATCAGCAAATTGTCAGCATTGACCGCCTTAATAAACCACGGATCAGGGGCATTATTAACACCATTGAAAAATTTATTATTTAAAATTTTACAGTTAATTGTATTAGTAAAGCTCTTAAAATATGTTGCAAGATTCTTAAAAATACAATTTTCAATTATCAGCCCATCAATAATCTGGGAAGAACCACCATTAGCAGTAGAATCAATATATCCAAGGTCGGCTGTAACTGTATCAATAATACAATTCCGAACGATATTATTACAAGCAGAAAGAGTTCCATCAGCGCTTAAGTCCACACATCTTATTAGTTGATTAATATTTTTAAAAGTAACGTTCTCAACAACATTATTGTTGGAAATAGGAACAAAACTAACACCATAACCTTTATAATTTGTAATTATACCATTTCTTACAACATTATTGCAAGAACCTGTTACATGTGATTCATTACCAAATTTTATGGCCTCTATGTGTGAATCAATTATTTGATCCCCGCCAACAATAGTGAAACCATCCACAACATTGCCGTATTCATCGCCGCCATGGAAATCAATATCAGACTTACGGCAGTTTACTGAAATAACATTATTAAACCTGTTATGGCTTGCACCTCTGAATGCCAGGAATGAATGCCTGCAGCCTCTTGCATAAGCATTGTTATGAGAACAATGATTGCTTCTATAAAAGGTAAATCCGTATCCTTCCGCTGCACCAGTGTATCCCGGAGGATAAATAGCACAGTTATATGTATGGCAATTAATGGCTCTATCTATTCTAAAACCATGGCCTTTGCTTGTATAAGCCCCTTCGTTTTCAACAACGCAATCCTGAATCCAGCAATCTTTTGCATAAGCTATGACAAATGCATTTATTGTAAAAGTATAAGGTTCAGCAGTATAATTGACTTTAGCACCTCTAATACTGGCATTTTCCACCATATTCATTTTGACAATGTAAGCTTTATAAGACGTTTCATAATCATGACACAGGGCATTTTCAAGATTTATAGTAGTGTCAGTGATATTAATAATTTTATTGACTTCATGCCGAAAAGTATTTGTTGAAGTTCCAGTAATGTCAGACGGAGTTTTATCATCTCCAAAAAAGATATAATCTCCGATTGTGAAATTAGTAGCGTTAGCTACCGTGATTGAAGTATTGCCGCGGTTGGCATTGGCGGAAAGAGTTGTGAAGGTTTGAAAAGTTATATATGTCCTGTCAACAACGCTGAAATTCTCTTCATAATCCCCCGTCGGATATTCTGCTTTAAAATTGTATTCAAGGTCTTCCTCAATTGTAATGTTATTATTGCCAACATCAACGCTGGCTACAATTGCCTCCTGATATTCTACAGCTTCACCGTTCCCATCGGACAATCCTCTTATGATTATTCTGTCCCCTACAGAATAACTACTTGCAAGGGATTCAGCGCCTGTTCCGCAGTATATGGTTTTTGTGCCTATTGTTAAATCAGCGCGAATTTGAGGCAAATTCTCAGAAGGAGTTTCTGCAAATCCGCCATATATTCTTATTTGTCCATATTGCCCGAGAAAAACAGGGCATTTAAAGTTAACATGCACATTAGATTTAACGTTAAGGGAAGCATTAATATAAACCCCGCTTTCCTTTGCGTCAACATTAAGAGTTCCTCCTGCCTGTGCAGCAAGATTATCAATTAATTTTTGTAAGACCCTGGTTTGGTCGTTGTCAGTATTTCCCTGTAATGTAATATCAGTAACAGCAGTATCAAAAGTGTTTGTACCGGCTATTACATCAATACTAGGAGCAACACTGCCCTGAGTATCATTGTATAAGTTTTCATTATATTCTTTGCAAGTAACTTCAATCTGGCCTTCTTGCAATTCATTCATTGCAATAATACGAAAAAGCTTTGCAGAATAGCCCATTATGGTTGAACTTACATCAATAATATCCCCGACAGTTCTGTCAAGCCCTTCTTTTGTAGTGCTAAAAGATATAAATTTATTTGTAGTAGCGGATTCATTGAGGTAAAACCAGGCCAGCCTGGACGCTTGTTTAAAATTAGTGATTCCAAAAGCTTCAACTGTTTTAACAAGGGGCTGTTCATTGCCATAGGCAGGTAATTCAGCAACCGCATAAACACGTGCATATTCATTTTCAGGGTCAATGAACTGGACTTTAATTATGTCATACTTATTTTCCCTCGGAGTTGTCCAGAATTTTTCAGAACCGGCTATAATATTTGAACCGTCAAAACTCTGAACACTAGTGCCGGACTGGTCTATTTTAAGATGTATTTTCCCGTCCTGATACAGTATGTAACCCCTGCAAACAAGCAACATGGCATTTAGCCAGTCAAGACGTGACTGCTTAGCATCAAGAACAAGATTAAGAGTAAATCTTTTTTGTCCGTCCACGAGAGTATCGCAGTATATAGCAGCATCAATAAAACTTTGTATATCTATTTCACCGTGAGAAAGCCCTACTCCGTTATAACAGGTTAAAAAGTCCAGTATGCACCAGGCCGGATTATTGCTGTATTGCACGCCGTAGGTTGATATATTGCTGTAAATCCTGATTTTCCTGCCTTCAATAATACAGGTTACATTAAAACCTGAATTGGAGAGAGTTTTAGAGGCCTGAGCAGTTATAGCAAGATAAGCATCATACTTTAGCCCGCCAACTACTGCTGCTTTATTTTCCTGCGTTGCTCCCGGAATACTCGAATCTATGCTTTGTGTTCCATTTCCATAATAAGCAGTATAAGAACACCCTGAAAGACTTGATATATCTTCATCATTAAGTTTTACAGAACTTATGCTGCTTATTTCACCGTCACAAAAACACACAATTTGCCTGATACTAGATGTGTTTTCGCCTGTTTGCCATATTTTATTTCCTGCAGCTTTTACTTGTCCATAAATTATTGGACGGGGTAGCAGGTTTGACACCTGGGTCTGTAATTTCCCGAATGTATAGGTAGGGCTAGCCTCTCCGCCATCTATAGGGCTAGTTTGCTTGTTAGTAAGTGCGTCGATAACTGTGTACACAAGAGCTACAACTCGAACAGCTCCTGCAGCAGCGGCAAAAGTAGCTACAGTTGCTGATGCTCCTGCTATAGCGCTGCCTATTGTTGCTATTGCTCCAATTATTAATTGTGCCATTTATAACAACCCTTTAAGTATTTTTTGTAACCTGAAAGTCTTGATATTCTTAGTTTATGCTTTTTACAGCAATGGAAAAAGTTTCCATTTCCTGCATATATGCCGAAATGAAAACTGTTTAACAGTTTAAAAACCAATAAATCCCCGGCATTAAATTCTTCTATTTCCCTAAAATGCCTTTTAATCAGTGGAGTAAAATATTCTTCATCATAAATAAATTCATACTTTGGGATTTCAGGATAAAGCAAATAAACCGGATACAGGCAGTCAAGTTTTTCGTCAATACTGCCTATATTTTGGAATAAAATGTTTATGTTCATCCCTTAATCACAAGCTCCTGAGGGATACTTGGATACCCGCCAAACCTTATTTCATTACTTCTTGCCTGGCATGAAGTAAAAGTTTTATCACACGTAGTTTCTCCGCCTGAATACTGACATCTTGAATCCTTGAAAACCCACTGACAGTTGACATCATAGGTTGTATTAGGGCTCTGAGTTGAATACCCGCCTAATATCCTTTCCACATCAAAAGAGAACTCCGTTTCTGTGAGTTGGATATTATTAACAAAACCTTCAAAAATATTGACAGAATCGCCAACAATGTTATTTAGATTATCAAATATAACTTCCTCAATAACACATATTGAATTTGTAAGAACGTCTCCTTCATTAGCAATAATGCTGCTATAAGCCTGGTTAATGTTGCTGATTTTTATATTAACCTTTTGTGGGCCGCCCTCCATCCTGCTTTCGATCTGACCCCTTTTTACCATAGCGGCGATGTAGGTATTCTCGCCATACTCAAAGCTGGAAAGTGTATCGTTTTCTATTATTTTTATTACATCCCGGGTAGCATTGTTAATAGTTATAGTCAACAATATACGCGTTTTAACTTCACTTGCAGCAATCTCAATTTTTTGATTGCTGTCTAAACCTTTTGACATAAAAAATTTCCTTATTTAACTTTAAATACTGATTTTAATGCCTTATATTACAATCTCTTCTTTTTTCGTCCCATTTCCATTTATATTTCAAGCAATTTTCCTTGTTGATTATTATTCTTCCGTGCTCTGTATTTATTTCTAGGCCTTCAGTACATCTCCCGGTATCAAGACAATAATCTTTATCATTAAACCAGTAAGATTCTAAGAAAATCACAATAACTGTTAACAGTGCTAAAATTAAACATAATAGGATTAAAAATATTTTCATATATGTAATTATATTATAATTTTAGATTCATTTTACCAATATTTCTTTTTTAATTTGTCGGGTCTTCTATGCTTGAGTATATCCCCGCAACTTCCAGTCGGATATTTTCTCCCCAAATCCCGTCCTTCTCAATTAGCTTCCTGATCTTTTAGTCTTTTATTATACATTTATCTTCTGTGTAGTCCCAAACCCCACCCATTTCTGCACAATCCACAAAATCAAATTGTTTTATTACAGATGGTAAAAAATCAGGACGATAAAAGTGTAACTGAAAATACAAAGTAAATAATATTAAATATATTATTTTGATATAAATTTTTGTCTTAGTAAATAATATCGCCCAAATGCCAGTTATCAAAGATACAGATACTATTAAGTATAGAAATACCTGCCAATCAAACTTTTCAGGTCTTACTATTAAACTAACTGCTATTATTGAACTAAAATATCCTGCAAAGAAAGTAAAAAACAAGCACAAGCAAGTTTTTAAAATTATAAAAAATGCTATAAAAAAATTTTTCATAACGCAATCATAGCATGCCAACTACCAATATTTCTCCTTTAATTTATCTGGTCTTCTATGTTTTAACAGTTCACCAGGGCTTTTCGTCGGATATTTTCTCCCTAGATCTCTTCCTTCCCTATTTGCTTCTTGATCTTCATCTGAGTCTTTTAAAGTTTCTTCTAATGTCTTTTTCTCTACATAAAGATTATCATAATAATCAGCAAGTTCTTTTAAATTACTCAACCCTTCTGCTATTTTAGAACCTAAAATTCCTTTTTGCGCTGCTTCGCAATTAGCCTTTGCATGATAATATTTATCAGTTCCTCCAAGCCCTTGCTCTTGTGCTTCAAGAAGAGCAAAATAATTAGAAATAAAAATTCCTATAGTCCTTGAAAGTGTATAAAAAGGATTAATTAAACTGCGTATATCATTTAACAACCTCACTACATCATCTAAATCAATCCCCGAATACTCTTCCTCTATCCTTTCTATATCGTTAATTTCAATTTCAACTTCAAATTTCAGGCTTTCCGCATCGCCGATCATCTCTTCCATTTTATCTAAACACTCTATGCAGTAGTCGCACACCTCCCCCTCTACTTCCCTTAAAATACATTTACAATTCGGGTGTGGCTTATCAGGAATTTCCTCAATTGTCTTAAATTCTTTTTCATCTAATTCACCGCAAGCAGCACAGGCATTGTCGCTTGACCCCCAAATATATTTTTCAATTATTTTTTCATCCATAATGCCATTTCCTCTTGTTGGGTTCTTAAATTGTTATAGATTTTATTTATGTTTTTCTCGGTGTTTATAGTCTTATCATTTTTAGTTTCAAAAATGGTATTATTAATCGCTGCTCTTCTGATAAATTTATTTATGAGCCTTGCAGTGTAATTTTTACATATATAGCCGAAAGAAGCATAGGTTTTTTCTCCTAATATGCCGTCTTCTTTTAAAGGACGCTTTTCTTCAATCAAAGAATCCTTCCTCCCTTTGTTTAACATATTTATTGCTTTTTGTAAGTCTTTGATGGCTTGTTTTTCGCCAACTTTTGCCACATGTTTTTTAAAAAATTTTGTAACCTCTTGAATTTTTTGATACTCATCTCGTCCCATTCCCACAACTTCTTCACGGATATAACTCATCACCCATTCACCTCCACAAGCGTCACCTGAAACTTGTTATATCCAAGTGCAAGATGTTCAAAATTCAGCTCATCATGGTCAAATCTGACCGTGTATTGCTGGTTATCTCCACCCATGTTTTCTCCTGTTATTGAATGCGTTGCCTGCCACGTCCAATAGAATGCCTCATAGCGGCCTTTTCTTGCATTAAAAAACGCCATTATGGCGTTGGAGTCAGTTTGGTTTTTATCAAATTCCAGCACCCACTTTTTTTTGGCATTTGTCCACATATTGCGGCGCTGCTCGCCTCCTGAATACACTTCATCAATGATGGTATTCCAGCACGAGCTGATCTGATAGGCTCTTTTGTATTGATAATTAAATGTAGCTGTCATTTACGCACCCCTTACCGCGTTCCTGAGTGAATTATTAGTCTGCACGCCTTCAGCAACCATAGAAAAGAATTGCCTGCTGTGCCTGTTCAATACATCAAACACTTCCTGGGCAGAAGCCCCGGTCGTGACCTGCGGGGCATAAACATAATTTGATTGTCCTCCTCCGCCTTGCGCCTGACCATTGAGCATTTTAAACAAGTTTGCTTGCTGACCAGGGTTAAGAATCATCTCAGAGCCGTGCGCTATTACCGGAACAGGCTGGGAAAATGACCCCGGCACTACTCCACCCTGGTCGAAGAATAATCCCCCGATTCCTCCGAGTATTTTGCCAAAAGTACTGCCCCCTCCGCTTTTTCCGGTGTATGTAGAAATTTGGGTTTGCACAAAGTCAGTGGCAATTGTGCGGGCTGTTTCTTTTAAAATGTCTTTTAAAGTAGTGGTACCTTTTACGAGCTTTGTTACATTATTTATAAGGTTATTGTCAAAGGTTTTTTTGAACTCATAACCTGTTTCCGAAGTTACAGACCTGATTCGTTTCATACTATCTTCAAGTTCAACAAAATTCCTTGATAAATTTTTCAAAGAATCCATTTCAAAATTTTCAAACATTTTTTTACCTCCTTTTACGGCTCCATCAACTGTTCAAACGCCTCAGCATTTGACTGCTCAGTGTTTCCAAAATATTTAGACATTAATGCATTCAGCTTTCTCGGTGTCAGTCGCCAAAATTCCCTCTCTTCTATCCCCAGCAGTACCGTGGCGCAATAATACATCCACACCCAGTCCCAACCCTGTTTATTCACTTTTCGGCATTGCCTCGGTAATAGCCTGATTAATTAACTCGCCAACTGCCTTTATATTCGACAAGTCAAACATTTTTCCAATATCTTTTTGCGTTAATGCTTCATTTTCATGAAGAAGCCCTGCTCTCAATACATTAATAATTGCTTTTACGCTGCCTTCACATAATGCATTCATTGCTGCTTCCACGGAGCCGTAAATTTCCTCAAGCTCTGCAAAGGCATTAAGGTCATAGTGTAGGTGATATGTTTTCTCACCTAATGTTATTGGTATTTTTTTCTGCCTGATGTCGGATAAATTACTCATAATTTAACTCCTATATTGCAACTCCTATATTGCCCCAAACGGAATCTCAATCTCAATTTTATCTCTGTGGCTATCAATTCTTGCCTTAAGCTGCTGTAAATTTTTTATATTAGAAGGTTTATCTACTTGATCATAAAAATGCTTGTATGAATTAGGTTCCCCATCCAGAATGCCATATAATATTGCCTTTTCATAACCCATTTTTACTGCAAAATCTAATGCAAAAGATGCGCTCATAGATGTTTTTGTTAACCCTACATTAGATTCTAAGGGAAAATATGGCTTATAAATCGTATTTTCCCTTTTATAAACACAGTTACCGAATTTAGCATTGTTTATCCATAGCCAGTAGTCGGTCTTATAATAGAGAGGGAACGCATTAAGCCCTAGGGTATTATGTCTTTCCAAAAGCTCAGGAACCTGCTTTTCTATTTGCAAAATCCTTTCTGAACACCCAAAAATTATAATAGATTCAGGAATGTCTTTGTCCTCCTGTTATTTATATAAAGGAAAAGACACAGGGATTTATCGCTCCCTGCGTCATAGTAAGGTGCGCTATTACGCACGGGAACTAGCTAATTTGGGAGGAGGTTTCGTTAAATACAATTGACTTGATCTGGCCGTCGTTAATTGTTCTGATGGCTTTTGCTGCAAATTTTATGGATGCGAAGCCATCCTCAATGCTGTAATCCAGACTCTGTATCTTGCATTTTTTGAACTGGATATGAATATCGGCCACATCACCAGCGTCTGAGTGTGCTTTTGCCGAAACTATTTCCAGCTTAAAATAGCCGGGCAAATCGTTATAATCCAAATCATAGGTCTGTGCCTGGTTAGGCGTGGTTCCTGAAGCTGTTACCCCTCCGCCTGTAAATATGTTCAGGACATCCATAGGTACACGCGCAATTGTTCCACTCACGTCAGCTGACTGTAGGACGGATTCCAGTGCCTGAACCTGGTCATCGTGTTTGAGTTCATAGTTTTCCCTGTTTTCCGTAATGCTAAGGTCTTTAATCGGAACATCATACAGTGTTCCGTAAGTTAATGAGACTGCGGTGTCAGCAGTAACTGCGGCAATTTTGCAGTCGGAAATGCCGCGAAAAGCGGCTGTTTTACTTATTGCCATTTTTTTCTCCTTTTATAATGAATAATTCTCGCCCGGAACAACAAAAACTAGCGAATACCGCCAAATTCCAGCATCCTCAGTTAAAAAACTGACTTTTGCCGGATACATCCCCTGAAATCCTGTCAAAGCTGAAATTATAGCCTCTATATAGTTATAAGCCCCGTTTTTGTCCCTCAACCCTTTTATCATAAGAGTTAAGTTAAATTCCAGATTTGCTGTTTGCTGTATAAATCCTGCTTCATTTGGTGAGCTGTAGCTGGCTCCCTGAAAGCGAACCAGCACAGCGCCTTTTGGATGAAGCAGTTTATATTCAGAGGGATTTTCCGGGAATCCCTCGACCTTGAGTTCTGTTATACTGCTTTGCAGTTGGCTTATAATGTCGTTTTCAATCGTTAAGATAGCCATGCGTCATATTCATCCCATTTTTCTTTATTAAAATATTTATTAACAGAAGATGAGGTGGTGTCCTTGTTTGTTTTAAGCGCAGGATTATTAAATGCGCTGGTATTTTCCACCCCAAGGTTAAATGCCCCCTTTTGTATATCCTGAAGGGTTTTTATTACTTCGTAATATTTTTTTAGTATGCTATCAGGTACTTCCGTATATAACCTGCGGCTGTATAGCCTGTATACAACAAAATCCACAGCTATATACTTCAGTTCATCAGGAATTGACGCGAGAGGGAGGTCATACCTCCCCCGTAAATAGCCGTCTATTATATTATCAACATAGCTGATAGCGTCTGTTATTTTTGTTGTATCGACAGTATCGCCGCCGGAATCATTGGTTAACTGCACCAAATCATCATTAGCAATAACTGCCTGTATATCACTTGTTGAACAGTAGCTCATATTAACTCCTTTAAACCGTCATCCTGAACTTGTTTCAGGATCTTTCCAGTGTGGCTGTAACACCCTCCCCCTACCCCCTCCCTTAAGGGAGGGGGTTTAGGTTTGGGTAAGGGCTTCGCCCTTACACCTAATTCCATTTTATAATTTATAGGGTGGGCTTTAGCCCACGCGGCAATAAACGCCGCAAATAATAACTATTTATGTCAATATAGTATCCTTGAACATATATGCAGCCTCAGCACAAACCTGTAACTGGTCACGAAGTTCGCCGACTTCATAAACATCCTGGTGGTTTGATGCCTCTCTCCATTTCATTATTCTTTCATGCTCGCCGCCTTCTTCATCATCGAATCTATCGTTAACAATAAGACCTGCTGACATTACCCGTAATCCAAGACGTTTTGGATATGCGTATAATATTGCCATACCTTTATTTGCGTTGATTTGCCATACTCTTGATGCGGTAAATTCCGTCCCTGCTTTGGTTTCTTTGGCAATATTTTCTATTACTGAAGGAACAATAACTTTGTCAATTTTTAAAATCCTGGCTAATAGGTCAGGAGTGATTGATTCAGCAGAAGTGTATTTTATCTGGTCTTTAATATCAGAAATTTCAACAACTTCATCAAAGGTTAAATCATCCATTAACAGTCTGATTTCCATATTGGCGCCAGATGCTATGCCTTTTTCTCTTAAGGTTTTTAAAGCTTTTTTTAGATCTGCCTTAAAAGTGTTTGTTCCTGCAGTAGAAGCCCAGGCTCCCTCTGCATCTTCTCCTCCTGCCACTCCGTCCGCCCAGGTTGCCGCTGTAATAAGGGAAGCAACTTCTGATTCCCTTTTAAGCATTACTTTTCTTTTTGCCAGCTCAACTGCTTCAATATCAGGCTGAAGCGGCTGTGCAGATTGTTTTTTTGCATTTCTTCTTAATTCGTCTGTTATAGGCACTGCAAAAGCTGTTTCTACTGTGCTGAAAGTAACTTCTGTAGTTTTAAAGCCGCCTCTTTTTGCTTCCCCGCCTTCTCCACGTACATCGGCATCATTTCTGAAATAGTCGGAAGCGAGATATTTTGTGATTTTCATTGTCGGCGCATTTGCCGGGAGAACAGGGAATACCTGATCTGCGATAAATTCCGGGGTTTGATAAAATATTGAAGCGTTTCTTAATGCGCTTGCTGTAACGATATTTTTTCCTATGACCATATTAATTCTCCTTTAATTTTTATCTATTGTTTATGCTTTTGCCACTGGCTTACTGCCAAGAGGAGTTAATAACACGCTGGCCAGGTCATCTTCTGCTCCTGATGCACCTAATACTATTCCACAGCATGTTACGTTATCTGTAGTAGTAGCCTGAGCTTTTCCACAGTCTGATGTGCTGACAAATTCAGCGTTAACAAGTGATCCTTCGTCGATGGCTGCATTTGCTACAACCTTGGAAATCCCTAGAATTCTTACGGTTGCTTCTTCGTCTGCTCCTGGCGCATTTTGCAGGACGCCTATAGGATAATCCCCTATTGCGTTCATAAGTGCAACTTTACCGTTTGAGTCGATTATTATGAAATGATACTGATAATTGCTGAGATCCTCAGCTGCTTTAAAGCTGAAATCTAATACTGGTGAACTTTGAAATGCCATTTTAAAATCTCCTTTTTTGATTAATTACTATATTTCCTGCGCTGCCTTGGTCGCCAGGTCAGGATATTCAACTTGTACCAGGCTCAACGCATCACTGAACCTTATTTGTTTTTCTTTTGCCTTTTCTACAGCAAGAATATTCAATTGCTCAGAAGCTTTACTGCCTGAAATTTTCTCTTCTTTGACCTTTTCGCCAAATTCCACAATTTTCGGCTGTTTTTTTAAATATTCCTTAAATTTAACCAGGGTATTAGTCCTGCCATCAGAAAAGTTATATTCCCCTGTTTCATACAATGCTTCCATTAATTCCACTACATTATTTTGAAGCTCTGACACGATTCGTCCTTCTGAATGCAGCTTCCCCGCAAACTCTTTAAATTCTGCCACTCTGTTTTTCTTCTGCTCAGCCCTGAGCTGAGCTCTTAATTCGTTAATTTTTCTGTCTTTTTCAATCATTTGATCTGCTCCCCTTGTCGGCGTACTAAATTCTATAGTTATATTGTCTGTTTCATTAAATTGAATATCTGCTAATCCTTTAACAGCAGGTGGAATCGCTCCCAAAAATCCCACATGCCTTAGTGTAAAATCAGGATAAAGGCTAATGGAGCGTTTTTTATACATCCCATTTTTAACTGCGTCAATAAATTCCGGCACAAGCTGCTTAAACTTTGCAAACAATACCCTGCCATCTGTCTTAAGATCCTCCACCCAGCCAAAAGCAGGAGCATTTTCCTTAGGATGGCCAATAACTACAGGCGCTTCATGTTTTTTTGCATTGTACTGGTTTACTATTTTTTCAAGGTCACTCTCAGTCCAATCCCTGGTATTTCCGACTGAATCGGTCTGTTCTCCAGCCCTAAAGATTTCAACCCACTGATTTTCGAAATAATTCATAATTTAATCTCCATTTGATAAGCTTGACTGCTATTGCAATACAACGTTGCCATAGGGTGGGCTTCAGCCCACGCGGCAATTAATGTAATTTTGTAGGGGCAGACTCGTGTGTCTGCCCTGGTTTATTTTTAATCTTTTTTTAATAGCAAAATGCTGAAATTTGCTTTAAAGTTATGAAAAGGTAAACAAGGAAAAGAAAATGTTAACCGTTAGTGCTGTTTCCTCAGCAATACAACCACATATAGTTGCTTTTAAAGCCACAGATAAAAAACCTGAAACATACCCCGAGGCTGCTATTGCTTCGCTTATTATTCCGGGATCAGGACAATTTATAAAAGGTGAAAATGAAAAAGCATTAATTGATATAGGAACCTGGGGCGGTTTATTGGCGGTTCATCTTGCCCTCGGAAAGAAAATTTCCAAAGATATTAAAGTTAATTTAAAAGATATTGTTAAAGATATTGCGGAAAATGGTTTTAGGCAGGAATATTTTAAATCAATCTATAGGAAAGCCTCAAAAATTCCACTGCTTTCATCCGTTATAATGTGGGTTGCCGGCCCTGTTCACCATATTCATTCTGCAATAGACGCCTATCACAATGATGACTGGTAAACTTTTGTAAACTAATTTTCAAAAATATGTCAATTTTTCATATTCACGAGACTTATAATTATAGGAAGATAAAAGTAAGGGGAAGGAAAAATGACAACAATTAATTCAATTCCATCTGTCACACAGCCAACACCACAACAGGAAAGCAAAAAAAGCTTTGGCACTAATTTTAATACGGCTATGGCGACAGGTGGTACAGTTGGATTCGCAGCCGATATCTATTTAAACTCTTCAAAGGCTGTCCCCAAGAGTTATTTAAAAAAAATAGAGAAAATTATAAAAGAATTGCCAAAACAAGGTGCTGAACAGTTAAAAGAAGCATTAGGACAGGCTAAGGATTCTTTATCGAAAATTGTTGGTCAAAAATACGATCTTCTACCTAAAATTATGGGTACTGCAATAAGAGATGATGCAGAAGCAGCATTAACTCCATTAACCAAGGTAAAAGGCTTGCCTAAAGAAGTGGAAAAGCAGGTTTCAAAACTAGCTAAAATAGGTGAAAACGCTACAGATAACCTTGATGTTCTAAATAAAAAAGGGTTTGGAAAAGCTGTTATAAATGGTGTACTTAAGCAGACAAAGTTCGCCATAATTGGTACAGGCGTGGCACTTGCCGGATTATTAGGTTATCAGGCAATAAAAGATTCAAAAACCCCAAAAGCATAAATAACATATTTATTAACCAAAACCCCTCCCCGTCAGCGATAAAAACCGCAGGGTAGGGGTTTTGGTTTTTTTAGGTTTGTACTTATAAATAACAACATAATTGTTGTATGCATTCACAAGCTTAATGTTAAAATCTTTCATATTTCAAAATCCCTATCTGACAATCCATAATTCGTAATGTAATAAGATTTAGAAAACTTAATACCTTGCTTAACAAGTATCTCATCCCGCTCAGCAAGAGCCTTGTTAACCTCTTCCTCTGCAAACATAGAAAACTTGGGTATCTCGCCATAATTAAAATTAATCTCCCATATCCACCTGATTAACTGGTTATGCGCTCTCTCAACTATCTTTTTGTCTGAATAAACAATATCTTCCCTTACTCCTGCGTGAACTTTCCCTAACGCATAAGAGCCAGCTCCGCCCTGGTTGCCGTCAGTGGTGAGTGTTTGACCCAATACAGCCTTAGATATCGCATGATCACACGCATTTATTAAATTTTCATATAAATCCGACCTCGAGCTTTTTTCACCCGGCTCAATAAATTCCAGCTTCGCATCATCGGAAATAACAGCAACCGCATCCTTTACCATTGCTTCAAGCTGGTCTTTCATACTTTCCCGCTCGGAATCCATGGTGTGCCGCGGCAGTTTTCCGATTATATAAGGCATTCCATACTTCTCAGTAAATGTAACCCACCATTTAAAACCGGATTTCTTGAATGTCACCGGCCAGAAACACGAACTCAATACCCTGTCGCCGTATGGGTTGTAGTTTTTATTGTGTATGTCGTTGTATGTAGGTGTTAAAAACTTCCTCTCCGGTAATTCTTCACCGCTTATGCAGTTATTAAGGGTTGAAAGCCTGAGTTTTCCGTCTTTGTCAAACAAAAACCACTCCTGATTTTTAGGTAAAAGATCAACAGGGAGGATATATTTCCCTACTTTTTCCCAGATAATTTCAATTGGCTGGAATCCGAACATCGGCGCATTTAATATCGCCGAGTTCAAAGCATCAATATCAAGGTCACTGTATAGGTCTTGTATAAGTTTAGCCTGTCTTGACTTAACCTTTCCCCTGTCAATTTCCCACAAGAGACTCAATGTGCCGGCTTTTCTTGAATTCACACACGCCCGCACCTGGGAATCTATCATTAATTCCCGATAAGTCCCAATATCCCTGCCAGAATTAGTAAGTATTTCGTCCGGGTCGGGAAGATATCCCATAATGAGGTTAAGGTCAAGGTTTTCGCGTTTTGCCAGCTCCTGCCCTAATGTTTTAGGAGCTTCTTTGTAATAACGCTTTGCGGGCTTTGATTTCTGGTTTTTGAAAAAGTCAAAAAACTTCATGTTTTCTCCTTAATATTTTTTTTAAAAATTTTTGTCTAAAAGTGTTAATTCTTTTTTTTAGGGTTTTTAGAACATATGTAAGTTAAAAATTTCAAATAGAGGTAATATTATGATTTCAAAATTAGGTTTTGGCAGTTCACCACAAATTACAGGAATGACTAAAATTGACGCAAAGATAAGAGATTTAGGCTTTCATCCCTCTAAATCCGATGAAGTAGTACCAGGACATATAGTTAAAAGCAGAGAAACTCGAGAACAAATATTAGTTACACATGATAATGGTAATGGCGACTGTTATGGCCATCCCATTGTTCCAGAAAAACTTGTAGTTATTCCAAAAGGAAGCCCTTACTACAAAGTAGTTGGAGAAATAAAAGTAAATACCACTCCTAACTACGATTCCTAAGCTTCTCTAATACCCCTCGCACACCCTCGACGCCCTGTCAATCTTTGCAGTAGTAATCTGTGCCACGCTTGATGCCCAGTTCAACTGCTCGAACGCCCCACCAGCCGCGTCCACCTGGTCATCATGGTAATTTGGCTGCGGGAATATCACGCATTCATCAATAAATGCCCGGTTCCATAACCCCCGGACAACCTTAACATTATTGTTTTCCACTGCCGCCGCAAAAGGCTGCACTCGTGTGATCTTGCTTCCGGTACTCCTGATACCTTTAAATGCAAACCCGTTAAGTATATTCCGGGCATAATGGCTAATTGTGTTAATCCCTGAGCTACCCGGCTCCTGCTCCATAAAGATTTCCACGCCTATACCGTCCAGTTCAGCAGTCTGTTTTATTAAATTCTCAATTCCTGCCGGGGAACTCTTTTCCCTGATAACATCCACAATCCAATACTGCCCGTTATAGGCACAAATCTTAACCCCTGCAGTAAAGTCAGCCCCGAACCTTTCCGATGCCGCCATATCCCAGTACCTGACAGTTCTGGCATTTTTTGGATAATCATCCACAATTTCAAATTTTTCGCGATGGAAAAAGTTACCCCCCGGCAATATATCCCAATCCCCGTCCCTGAGCTGCTTTCTTGTTACCGGGTCGAGCTCATTCAGGTTTTTTTCATATTCTTCCCTGTCAAGATAAGGGTTATCACTCAAACCTGCCGAAATAAAAACCCTGTCAGGTGTTTTTTCTTGAAAAAACCTTTTTTTTACCCAGTCATGTCCTACCCCGCCAGGATTAGATGCTGCTCTAAACCTTAAAGGAATTTCAGTTGTTATGGATTTTCTTATTCTTGAAAACAAGTAAATATATTGTGCTTCTGTAAACTGGGTTAACTCATCAAATCCCACAAAATGGAAGGCTGCACCCTGGTATCTATACTTGTCCCTTTCCGTATCAAGATAACCGAAGGTTAGAGTTGCACCGGATTTGAAAGTCCACTGTTTTTGTTGTGCGCACCATGTAGCGTCTTTTTTATCATCCAGCCAGGCATGCGCCATATCCATTAATGCGCACGGTAATGCGAGCTGAGAGTAAGTTCTTCTAAGCAATAATGCTTTGTAATTTGGCACATCCACATACATCAACGCCGCCATTAATAGCGCTACTGATTTGCCTCCCCCTGCTGCCCCGCCATAAAGCACTTCTCTTTTTTCATTAAGAAGAAATTTTATTTGTTTATTTGTTGGCCTAAATTTTTCAGGTATATATTTATTGTTATAAATTGTCTTAATCAGTGTAACCTTTTCGTTCAAGTTCATTTGTCAGCTCTTCAATTTCTTTAAAAAAATCTTTTTCAGGTTTGTCTTCTACAATAGTTTTATTTTCTGGCTTTATAAGCTCTTCAAGACCGGATAATTTCATTCTGAATTCAATAATTTTAATAATCTGGTCAGGTTTTTTGGCCTCTACTGCCACTTCCATTGCTGTGTTAAGGTCTTTAACAAGCTGTTCAATACTGTATATTTTGTTAACTTTAAGAATTTTTATATACTCAATTATTAAAGGCTTTTTCAAATATCTATATAGGCTGCCTTTAATTGTTGACTTTGCGTAGCCAGCCTTTTCCCCGGATTTTTTAACACTGTTTGTTTCAACATAACATTCGCAAAATTTCTTTTGCTTTTCGGTTAGTTCTCTTGGCATAGTTTAACCTTAAATATTTTTTGTATATGATTAAATTAGAAAATTATGCCGGCATAGCTCAGCAGGTAGAGCAGCGGTTTCGTAAACCGCAGGTCGTGGGTTCGAATCCCGTTGCCGGCTATTTTTTCGATAGCAAAAATCCTTACCCCCTCCGGCTAGTTCAATCGTAGGGTGCGCTATTGCGCACCGGCTTATTTACTTTGAGCAAATTAAATTTACAATAAATTTAATTTAGAAGAGGGGAAACGTATGAAAAAAATTAAAAAAATTATTATTGTATTTTTAATTTTCCAGGCGCTTTTAATGCCGCAGTTAAAAGCATTTGCGAGTATAGGACAAAATTATATTCTGGAAGCGCCAACCGGTGGAGGAAGTAGCGGCACTTCTCTATGGGCATTAATACCCTACGGATGCGCAGTGGTTGGTTCACTATTTTATGCTGGACTTGCTGATAGTGGCAGCCGCAATGGCGGCCTCCTGATAATGGATAATTGGAACCAAATATATGAATTTGCGCCACAAAAAGCTATTGGAATTGAAGAGCTGCAAACCATTGCTTCAAGCCCAAATCTTGGTGGCATACTTTATTCCAGTACTGTCCTGGTTCGCTCCGTCCAGGCCGCACCGAATGCAGAGGAAGAAATTTTTCTGTTTCCAGGCAATAATATTAAGAATAATGCCCTACACCTTCATCACATAGAAATCCCTGCTGAGCTTGCGAACTCAAAACAAAAGCTGGTAGCAGAAACAACTTTAATTTATGAAAATCCTGACAATGAACAGCTTGATTTTAGACTTATAAAAAATGCAAAAATAGGAAACTTCGATTCAATTTCAAAGAAAAAAAATAATGCAAAATCAACAACAAAAGAAGAAAATAGCACTATATCAGTAGTCCAGCAAGAAATTAAAATCAACTCGCCGCAAAAGCCTTATGTTCTAGCGGTGTATATGCCTCCCGGCAAAAAAGATGCAGATAAAGAAGATATTATTTCTGAAGTTAAGTATGTTGCCCTGGTGAAGATTAAAGTTCAAACACCAGAAAATAAAAAATAACAGCAAAAACCAACATCCAAAGCAGGAACAGGTCATTGCATGACAAACTGCTTGCAAAACACATATAAATTAGAATCCAAAATGAGTAAACTCCATTGTCACCCCGCACATCAAAACGTCATCCTGAACTTGTTTCAGGATCTATCCAATGTGGAATCCAAACTATAACCCCACCCCTGCCCCTCCCTAGGGAGGGGAATTTGTTTTTTTGCCTCGCTACGGCGGCTGCGCCGCCTCGCTCGGCCGAGATTTAAAATATTGTATGGTGCGCACCACGCACCAAAATCGTCTAAAAAAGTTTATTTACCAGATTTTGGAATAAAAAGACTTGAGATCGGCCTTCCGCTGCTATAACTATAACAGCTTTCACCGTTATTATCTTTAACACTGCTTCTATCAACATGGGTACTGCCTTTGCTGGCAGTTACCTTTTTTCTAGGCGCCTTTTCATCTTTTCTTACGACTTCTTTTCCGGTTGGCACTGTTAATTTGCCATCTTTGTTTTCAAAGGTCACATAGTGTTCATAATCAGGGCCTTTTAAGCAAAATTTAGTAAGAGCTTTATCGTGATAATGCCTGGTAATACCCAACTTAGGCTCGTTTTTATCGCCGGCCCTGTAATTTCTTATATCATTTTCTCTTTGCTCTAATTTTTCTAACGCCCATGGGTTCTTTTGAAGAGTCTTTTTCTGCTCATTAATTGCCCCCTGCGCTTCACCATCAATAATTACGCCAAAATACGGAGTTACAGTGCGAGTAAAAGAAGTAATCATAACTTAACCTTTAAATTAAATGCTATTCGATGATTACTAAACACTCCTGAAAAGAAAAGTTAACCTTTTTTTGCGGATTTGTTTACTAAAATTTACATTTAATTATACCTTGGAGCGTCTTTAGTCTCTTCTATAAACGCTTTCAGCCCAATCTCTTTTATTCTACTATTGAACCCTACCCATCTTTTTTTCAGTTCATCAGGAAATCCTGACTTATCACAAGGAAACTCCTCACATTCATAGCAAAAATCAATATCTTTTCCTTTACAGCACTCATTTACCTTGCATAAGGCAAACCTGCACCCGTTTTTCCTGCACCCTTCGCAATCCACTCGTGTTAAAAACTGTAAAAATGCTTCGAATTGCGGGTAATTGGTAAAAATTTCATCAAACCCGGCAAATCTTTCAGCATATTTACTAAAACCATTAAGTTGCCTGCTTAATTCATCCGCATGCAGTTTTATTTTGCCGTTTTTATTGTTAATACATTTTAAGCAGTTTAAACCGCAGGGAGCGATTATATCAAGTTCATTCATAAGAATTATATTAACATAAACACCCTACCTGGCCGGATTTATAAATATCGTAGGGGCAGACCTATGTGTCTGCCCTATTTAATGTCATCCCGCACCAACACTGTCGCCCCGGACTTGATTCGGGGCCTATCCAACGTGGAATGTAAGCCCATTCCCTTTGCATTGTTATTGCGAGGAGGCTAAAGCCCACGCGGCAATTAACTAATACCTTACCCCGCCTTTAGTTTTGGGTGGGTTGTCAACCCACCGAACTACTCGCCGTATTGTCATTCTGAGGAGGGCGAACGAAAAGCTAAGAATAAAAACAGTATATCTTGTTTTCGCCCGACGTGAGAATCTATCTAAGTGGGTCACTCACGCTACGCTCAGTGCAGGCTCCGACCCACAGTTTATATCCAGACAGCAGGGTGCTGAGTATTTACGTTTTAATGTAAATGTTAAGAAATATCAAATCGGGTTTTCTCTTAATACGAGAGATTTTAGTTATTTTACAAAATTTTTCCGTGTACTCTCTATAATACTTTTCGCAATTACCAGCTTCAATTTGTTTTTATACTAATAAGGTAATTTATTTTTATTTGGAGAGTATAGGTATATATTTTAAGAGGAGGTATTTATGGTAGATGGAGTAAAGGGTGTAAAACAGGCAAATGAAGTTGACATAAAGAGTAAGGAAACTAAAAAAGCTGAAGTTAAAAAAGAAGAAGTAGATAGTATTTTTGCAGAAGCGCGCAAGGATGGTAAGCTTGACAAAAAAGAAACAGATAGTTTTGTTAGTAGATTTGCGGGCGAAAATCCTACAGAAGAGCATAAAACTGGCGTAGGTAAACTTTTCGCTGATATGTTCGGAAAAAAAGATATTTCTGCGTTATATGAACCCTTAGAAGACGGCAAATTGACACCTGATGAATTAGATAAAATTAATAAAGCTGAAGATGCTCCTGCAGCTGCTCCTGAAGCAGCCGCAGGAGAAGAAGCAGCTCCTGCAGCAGGGGAAGCTCCTGCCGCAGAAGGAGAAGTTAGCGCAGGAGAAAGCGATGAAGCTTATATCGAAGCGCTTAAAGAAGTTATGTATGATTTAAATAATGGTAAGGAAAAAAAGTGTGACAATATAAAAAATGCAAAGTCTAAAATGTATTACAATATGATTTATGATGATATGGCCCCAGACGGTCATTTAGATAAAGAAGATCAAGTCAGGAGCCATACTATTCAAAATGAGATACAAAAGATGCAAAAAGATCCACAATATACAACTGGAAAGTGTAATTTAAATAATTTTACTCCGGAAAAATATGCCAGCATAAATGCAAAAAGAGAAGATGCAAAAACTCAAATAGCTTGAGAATAGTTAAATAGGGTGGGCTTTAGCCCACCGGCAATTAACGATAATATGTAGGGGCAGACCCATGTGTCTGCCCTTTTTACGTCATCCCGAACTTGTTTCGGGATCTTTCCAGCAAACAACAATAGTCATCATTCTGAGTTTTGTAGGGCATAGGGTGGGCTTCAGCCCACGCGGCTATTAATGAACAATTTTGTAGGGGCAGACAGGAGGATGTGCGTTAGCACTGTGTCTGCCCTTTTTGCATCATAACGCTGCATTGTCATTGCGAGGAGGGGCAATGCTCCAACGTGGCAATCTGTACAGCTTGGAATAACAACATTTAACCCCACCCCTGCCCCTCCCCAGGGAGGGGAATTTGTTTTTTTGCCTCGCTACGGCGGCTGCGCCGCCTCGCTCGGCCAGGATTTAAATATTACAGGTACATTTTGCACCTTTTAACTGTAGGGGCAGACCCGTGTGTCTACCCTGATATTACGGCTACCCTGCCTTCAATTCATTCAACTCCAGCGTTTCCCGCTTAACAAGCCGGTCAGTAGCAAGCTCACGGTACTCAACCTTGATTTTATTGTCTTTTAAATCCCAATAACTGTTCGAATAATGAAAACCCTTTGCCGTATTTTGTCTATATTGACGATACTGTTTTTCTTCAAGGAATTTAACCTTATTAGCTTCAAGAAACTTCTTAGCTCTTTTTCCTTTGTACTCTTCCTTTTTTACCCTGCCGAAAAGACTGACACTCTCGACTTCCAGGACAGGAATCCCGCACTTAGGATTTGCACAAAACCCGATTTTAACGACTTTAAGCCCGTCATCATCCGTAAAAGTAAACCGCTTAGGCCTGATAAGGCCCCCACAACACTTCAGCATACCAAAACTCCCCTTGTTGATCTCTTCCTTAACTCTCTCTTCTTTTCAGGATAAAAGATACCGCCGAGCCATTCCGCTAAGCACTAGAACAAGCTAAATTACATTAAGTAACTTCTTTGTAAGTTTTAAATTTTATATCGCAGAGAAATTAAACTTACATCCCCTTGACTTTTTAAAACTTTTATTCTATTTTAAAGTATATTTTCCGTTTTGTCAAGTGTTTTTCCTTGAGGATTAATTTTTTATATGAATACAGCAAAAAGACTAAAATATATAAGAAGCAGGACTGGTTTAAGCCAGAAAGAATTCGCCGCTTTGCTGGAAGAAAAACTTTCCAGAATTAATAGTATTGAATCCGGAAAGCAAGCAAAATTTCCGTATGATATAGCGGAAAAAATCCTTAATAAATTAAAGGATGAAAATTATAATTTTAAGTGGATAACAACCGGAGAAGGCAATCCCTCCCTTAATCAGATACTTTCCCCTGAAGAAAAAGAGCATTTGGAAAGGGCGGAGAAAATTATAGATAAGTTATTTCATAATATCACTGATGCTGAATTTGATCTTGTAGCTGAATGTTTGATAGCAAATAAAGAAATAACTATTTTACTCTTGAAAAAGCTTAAGTCAGATGAAAATGCAGTAAAAAAATTCTTGCTGGAATCATAGGGTAGAGTATCATATTATTAATGCCAAAAACTATCTGGATCATTAACCAATACGCTGGTTCCCCATATCACGGTATGGAATTCAGGCATTACTACCTTGCAAAAAAATTCGTTGAAAATGGCCACAAAGTCCACATAATAAGCGGTTCGTATTCCCATCTTTACAAAAACCTTCCTGAAACCACATCTGAAGAGATTGACGGCATTAACTACACCTGGGTAAAAATCCCCAAATACAAAAATCCGGTAAGTGCAGGCAGGGTAATAAACATGCTGGTTTTTATGCTGAAGCTGTTCGCCCTGAATACAAATAAACTGGAAAAACCCGACACCATCATTGTTTCCTCGCCTTCCCCTTTCCCGATTTTGAACGGGTATTTATGGGCAAAAAAATACAAAGCGCAGTTGTTTTTCGAAATCCGCGACCCCTGGCCGGATGTCTTGATTGAATTGAATAATATGCCTAAATACCATCCTTTTATTCTGTTTATGAGGGGGTTTATTGAGTTGGGATATAAAAAATCTAAAAACATCATTTCACTGCACCCTAATAATCAGTTTAAATATATTCCAAACGGTATAGATCTTGATGAAATGAAACAAATTGAACCGTTGGAAGAACACACAGCCGACCAGATCCCTAAAAACAAGTTTATAATCGGATACACAGGCACGCTTGGAGTTGCTAACGCTCTGGAATACCTAATAGTCGCTGCTAAGATGATTAAAGACAAAAAGGATATCCATTTCGTGATTGTAGGCAAGGGCGGAAACAAGGATAATTTATTAAAACAGGCTGAGGGTCTGGAAAACATAACTTTTATTGATGTAATTAACAAGACCCAAATTCAAAGTATGCTAAACCTGTTTGACGTGTGCTATATCGGCTGGAAAAAGAAAAAATACTATGAAGGCGGAGTTTATGCGAACAAAATTTCGGATTATATGTACTCCGGCAAGCCCATTTTGTATTCTGTAAAAACTTCCTGCAATCCCGTGGAACTAGCAAACTGCGGTATAATTGTAGAGCCGGAATCCCCAAGTGCAATTGTTGATGGAATCCTTGAATTATACAATATGCCTGTGGAAGAAAGAAATCAACTGGGTGAAAACGGCAGGGAATTTGTGATTAAACATCACGGCTACGATGTTCTGGCGCAAAAATATATGGATCTGTTCAATGAAGGAATTTAAACGTAAAATTCAAGAAATAACCTCAATACCAACGGAAAATATAACGTTTTTCTGGAAGGGGCGGGTTGCCTTGTATGCAATTTTAAAGGCAATCGGTATACAGGAAGGCGATGAGGTTATTGTCCCTGCATTCACCTGTGTAGTTGTGCCCAATGCAATAATTTACCTGGATGCAAAGCCTGTGTACGTAGATATAGACCTTGAAACATATAATATTGATGTTAATAAAATTGAAGAAAAAATAACATCAAAAACCAGAGCCATCCTTGCTCAAAATATCTTTGGCATGTCTAGTGACCTTGATTCTATAATGCAAATAGCTGAAAAACATAATCTTTATGTAATAGAGGACTGCGCGCATGGTTTCGGTGGGTATTATAAAGGCAGACCCAACGGCAGTGTAGCAGATGCGGCGTTTTATTCCACCCAGTGGAACAAGCCTTTTTCCACCGGTTTGGGAGGTATTGCTGTTACGAAAAACGATAAAATAGCTGAAAAATTAAGGAAAATAGAGACACAGGCCATTCCTCCCGCAATTAAAGATGTATGGAGCCTTGGCTTTTTGCTTTTATTCAGGGATATTTTTATGAGTTCCTGCACCTACTGGCTCATAACAAATATTTACAGGTTTTTAAGTAAATATAACCTGATTCTTGGCTCGTCTCAGGGAGAAGAAATTGAGAAGCCGGTAATGCCCCATGATTTCTTAAAAGGATTTTCAAACCTTCAGGCAAAAAGAGGCATAAAAGAGCTCAAAAACTTACCAGACAGAAGAAAAATTGCTGAATTGTACGCCAAAAAGCTTAATATGCCGTTTTATCCTGAGCATAATTACTTAAGATTTCCTGTGCTGGTGAAAAATAAGACAGCTTTTCTTAAAAAAGCGCAAAAGCATCAAATGGAAATCGGGGACTGGTTTTTGTCCCCCTTGCATCCTGTGACATCAAACTATGAACTATGGAACTACAACTATGGCGAATACCCAAACGCCGAATACACTGCGGCGCATATCGTTAACCTGCCCACACACAGTAGGATTAATGAAAATCTTATTAATAAGCTTTGTACATTTGTTAAGGACAATAAAAACTTATGAATTTTATTGCTAAATGCTGTTTTCAATGGTTTTGCTCCTGTATTCCAGGCGGGCAGGAACTTAATTATATGCTGCAAAGGCATTTTACAAAAAGCTTACCTGTAAGCAAGAAAAAATTCCTGGAAAAAGCAGAAATGGCAAGAAAACATTATGAAAATTTCAAAAAGTTTTCAGCTAGCCCTGCTGGTTATGTCAATTATTACGAATTCGGGGCTGGCTGGGATTTGATTTCACCATTGGTATTGCACTCTTTAGGCGTTAATAGGTTAAATATCATTGATATTAAAAGGCTAATAAAACCCGAATTGGTTTCTGACACAATAGAAAAGGTCTACGCTTATAAAAATGATATAGAATTACGCCCAGATAATTTAATCAGCGTTCTCAGGGATAAATTTAGCATTCACTACGAAGCCCCCAAAAACGCAAAACAAACTGGTTTTGATGATGATTCAATGGATTTTATTGCCTCAAACGTTACCTTTGAGCATATTCCGACAAAAGACATCCCTGCTGTTTTAGATGAGTGTTACAGAATTCTAAAACCCGGCGGTATTTTTTCCTTAAATATTGATTATCAGGATCACTGGTCATATTTTGATAAGTCGATATCTCATTATAACTTTCTAAAATATTCTGAAAAGGAATGGGCATGGTTAAATCCGCCAATTCATTATCAAAATCGAATCAGGCATAAGGAATTTGTTGAACTGCTCAAGGCCACAAAATTCACAATTCTTGAAGAAATAAATACCCCATCTACAAAAGAAGACATGGAAACACTTAAAAGTTTAAATATTAGTGAAGATTTAGGGATTAAGTTTGCGGAATTTGTATTAACTAAATAAGTGAAGACGGATAGCCTAAGCTCATCAAAATATATTCAATGTGCCCGGATATTTTGGCTGTTTCTTCTTTGGAAAGAGTACATCTCCAGTTTATTTTACTTAATTCAGAGTTAATATTATGCTTTATCTCTTCAGTTTTGTGACCATCATTTTCTATAAAGCCCAATACTGACGCAATAGTTTGTTCAGGATTAGCCAGTAAATCTTCATACTTTATTTCGCATACATCTAAATCCCGTCTGGAATTAAAAAAGTTTTTAGTGGAAAGAACTGACTTACGCCACTGTACAGCCCCGGTTTCAAGTAGTGAATAATTCCTGAAATAGTGTTCATATCCTATAAATCGTGGCCCCCACATTCTTGGAATTCCCATAGTTCTGAGTAAAACATCCATATACCTGTCAGGATATTTCAAAAAATAACCTAAATCCAGGCCCCGCTTTATTTTATGCGGTAATACCTGATTAAAGAGATATATATAATTCGCAAGAGGAGATTTTTTATTATATTTTCCGCCTCTGGAAATCTTTTGGACATCTCCTTTGTATTTTTTTTCAAGCGATATGGCAACATCCCTGCCATCTCTAATAATATGTACAAATTTTGCTTCAGGAAAAACAGACGCCACAAGGTTGACCCTTAAGGAATTCGCAGCAGTTTTTTCCATCCAGTATTTATTTTTACTGTTGTGAACCATTTTATAAAAATCTTTTTTTATTTTCTCGATGACATTTGGTGTTAGGGCTTTTTCAGGTATATCATCATATTTTGAGGAAGGTAAGTGCTTTTTCCAAATATCGTAACACTCGCCAAGATACAGCACATCAAGGTTTTCCTTGATGGATTCTGCGACTATATGAGTGCCTGATCTTGCTGCTCCCATTATGATTATGGGCTTTTCAAAATTCACAAAATTCATTTAACACCCCTGTTTATCAGATAAAATAGCTTATATCTTATATAATCAGGCAAGAATTTCAGAATTAAAATCTGCAATAAATCCCTGGTGATTATAAAAGAATAATGGGCATCAACTTTAAATTCGTTTAAATAGCTTTTTACTAATTTCCAGCGATTATAACGGCGTTTAAAATACTTGATAAACAATGGCTTTTCATAAGGATTTATCGATGAGAACCCCCCGCCTAAGTACCGAGCAATTGTTATATTAACTTTTTTAAATGTGCAATTGTTTTTATAATAAGCCTTTAGTAATAGCTCTGAGTCTGGAGAAGGGCTATTTGGTATAAATTTATTGGATTTCATTATGCTAGTTTTTGTAAATATACTTTGGTGGTTGATTGTGCGCTTCCATAAGTCCTTCAAATCTGGCGGGGAAATGAACTTATTAAGCTTATATTTGCCTATTTGATATACTACTTTTGTATTCCCATAAATAAAATCCTCCGTTGGGTTATCCTTAAATACTTTACTGATTACTTCATTATCATAAAAGCAATCCCCGGCGTTCATAAAACTAATCCATTCCCCATTAGCCAGGTCTATACCCTTATTCATTGCATAAAATATCCCTTTATCAGGTTCGCTAATCCAGTGAGAAACTTTATCCTGATATTTTTTAATAATAGCAACAGTTTTGTCTGTAGAGCTGCCATCAATTATAATATATTCAATATTCGGGTAAGTCTGGCTAATAACGCTTTTTATGGTATCTTCAAGACACTTTTCTGCGTTATATGTTACTGTGACAACGGTTATTAGCGGCTTATCTGTCATAACTGTTAATGATTTCCACTACTTTTTTGACTTGCCAGTCCTCCATTACCGGACTTATAGGAATACTTAGAACTTCCCTGTGGATTTTCTCCGTTATTGGTAGTGTTAAATGGTTGTATTCTTTGTATGCTTCCTGCTTATGTGGCGGGATTGGATAATGCACAAGCGTTTGAATGCCATTATTTTTCAAATATTCCTGAAGTTCATCTCTTTTCTCGGTTCTAATTACAAATAAATGCCAGACATGAGGGCTTTCATCCTTTATTTGAGGAAGGATAATTTTTTCATTTGTTATATTTTCCAGATAATACCTGGCAATTTTCCTTCTTCTTTGGTTATCCTCGTCAAGGTATTTGAGTTTTACTCTGAGAATTGCGGCTTGAACCTCGTCCAATCTTGAATTTGTGCCTTTAAGAAGATTAACGTACTTGATTTTAGAGCCATAATTCCTTAAAATTCGGACTTTCCGGGCTAATTCATCATCATTGGTGGTTATTGCCCCACCATCACCCAATGCCCCAAGGTTTTTCGTAGGATAAAAACTAAACCCCGCCGCATCAGAAAGATTACCGGCTCGTTTCCCTTCAAAAACAGCCCCATGTGCCTGTGCTGTATCTTCAATAACTTTTAAATTATGCTTTTTAGCTATTTCGTTTATTTTGTCCATTTTAGCAGCCTGGCCGTAAAGATGAACTGCCATAATTATTTTGGTTTTTTCAGTAATTTTTTCCTCAATTTTTTCAGGGTCAATGTTATAAGTGTTTATATCCGGCTCTACAAATACAGGCGTAAGGCCGCTTGTTGAAACAGCGAGGATCGAGGCAATATATGTATTTGCCGGGACAATTACCTCATCACTTTCCTTAAATTCATAGCCTTTTATTATGAGGGATAAAGCTTCCAGTCCATTCCCTACCCCAATGCAATGCTTAACCCCGCAGTATTCAGCGAATTCTTCCTCAAAAGCTTCGACTTCCCTGCCTAATATGTACCAGCCTGATTCAGCCACTTTTTTTATTGCTTCATTTATTTCTGACTGGTATTTAACGTTAAGTTTTTTTAAATCTGAGAAATTTAGCATATTTTAATATTATCATCTAAGTATGCTTTACAAAAAAATTCAACAGCTAAAAAATTCTAATAAAGCTATTAAAGATACTTTAAGCTCTTTATCAGCAAATATGTGGGAAATCATATCAGGTATATTGAGCTCTGTTATTATAGCCAGAGGGCTTGGTGTAGAAGATCTCGGCAAGTATGCATTAATTATTAGTTTAACAGGACTGGTTTCTAATTTTTCGCAACAGGGAATTGGTCAAACTGCTGTAAGATTTGGAACTAATACATACGCAAAGAAAGATATTGAAGGATTAAACGCTATTTTTAGATGGGCTATAAGAATAATTTTCATTATTACTCTTACGGTTTCTCTAATATTTTATTTCTTTATTCCTATAATTATGAAAAACTTTTGGAAAATTGATTATTTAACTGAATTAGCAAGATTAAGCATTTTCTACGGAATATTTAGTTCTATTGCTGTAATACCTGAACTTTATTATCAAGCTCAAAAAAAGTTTTTTGTATCAGGATTATTTCGTCTGGGCAAAAATTTTTTGTATATTCTGGGAATAATTATAGTTGCTGTTTTACAAATTTTTTCTTTAAAATTTATAATAATTTCTAATATTTTATCTTCAGTTTTATTTGTCATTATCTCTATTTTCCTGGTGCCGAGATCAAGTTTGTTTGAATTCAGTGAATTTATACAACTAGCAAAAAACGGTTTTAGAAAAGTATTACTTTTACCTGATAAATATGCAGAAGCTGGAATTTTATTTAATGATAAAATTAACGATTTCGCCCTTTCCAGAATTTTTGAAGGCATTTTAAACAGTATCATAACTAAAATTGATATTTGGCTTTTAGGTGCCTTGTTAAGTCCTTATTATATTGGTATTTATAATGTTGCGCAAAAAGTACTTTTACCGATTGGACTTGTTTATAATGCAACTTTTATGGTTATAAACTCAAGGTTTTCTTCTTTAAACTCAATTCAACAAAGTATTAAGCTATTTTGGAGAACCCATAATATTTTATTTATAGTTCTAATACCTTTATTTGCATATAGTTTAATTGTGCCTCAGTTAATTCCCTTCTTATTTGGTATAAAATTTAAGGAATCTGTACTAATTGGGATTGCCCTATGTTTTTTCCACTGTTTATTAATATTATCCCATCCATCCAACGCCCTTTCCTTTAATTTGGGATTTTCAAAGTATTCCCCGCTTAGAACTTGTTTGAGGCTTGTTATTTTTACGGGTTCAGTAATTATTTTAATTCCTTTATTTAAAATATGGGGCGTTGTAATCTCATACTATCTTATGTTTTTAGTTAATATTTCAATTGTAAATGGATATATCTATTACAAATATAGGGAATTCAGGGATAATTATAATATAGAAGCAGGGTCGTTATAATGGCAGGAAAAAAAGAAATAATAATTCATGTTGGCGCTCACAAAACAGCTTCAACATTTTTACAAGAAAAAATTTTTAATCGGTTATCTGATATTTACTATACGGGGTGGCACATAAAAAATAAGAACCTTATAGACGATGATCCATTAGAAATGGATCTACCTAAAAAGCTAATGCTTGAAAATCCTTTATCCATTGACTTTGATCAAGAAAAACAAAGAATAGAGAATTTTATTCAAACAATACCCGAAAACAAAATAATATATTCCTGCGAGGGACTATTCGGGTATATGAACCAGAGTTACAGAGATAATATTTTTTTATCTGATGCATTAAAGAAAATTTTCCCTAACGCCAAAATATTTTTAGTAGTAAGAAAGCAGGATACCTGGCTTGAATCAGCATATCGACATTTGATTTCCAGAGGAAAATCCATATCAGTAAATAAATTTTTAAACTATTACAAAGGAGAATTTAAGGATTTATATTTCGGTATAGACCACAATGTTATAGATGTTAAAGCATTTAACTGGGCAAATTTTGTTGATAATTATGTAAAACTTTTTGGCAAAGATCGAGTTCTGGTTCTACCCTATGAAATGTTCAAAAAAAATCAAAATGAATTTTTAACTAGATTTTATAAATTTGCTGATATTCAGCCTTTTTATCCAGCAGATAATGTTATTGTAAATAAAGGATTATCAAACACATCACTTTTTATTAGTTATTATACAAATTTCTTTTTGCAAAGGAAATTAAGAATTATATTTAATAAGTTTTTAAAAAGCCTTGATAATTGTATTTGCTTGAATTGGGAAATAATAAACGAGAAAATAAAAAGGGAAATAATGGATTTACATAAAGAATCCAATCAAAAGCTTGAAGAACTTATTGGCATTGATCTTAAACAATACGGGTATTATTAAAAATGATCTTCAAATATTATTTGGAAAATAAAGAATCTAAACAATCATTCTCTTTTGAGGGAGAAGATATACTATTAAGTTGTATATTCAAACAAAAACCCAGGGGCTATAAGGGATTTTATATTGATGTTGGCGCGTATCATCCTATGAGGTTTTCCAATACATATTATTTTTATAAGAAAGGGTGGAGAGGCATAAATATAGATGCAATGCCTGGAAGCATGAAGCTATTTAATAAACTAAGACCAGAAGATATTAATTTGGAAGTAGGAATTTCTAATAAAACAGAAAAATTAAACTATTTTATGTTCAATGAGCCTGCTTTAAATGGATTTTCTGAAGCTCTAAACCAAAAAAGATTTTCCAATGATGATTCTTATCAGAATAGTAAAAATGTGTATAAAGTTATAGCAGAAAAGGAAATACAAACTTATCCTTTAGCTGAAATACTGGATAAATATTTGCCTTTAAATAAAAACATTGATTTTATGTCAATTGATGTAGAAGGTCTGGATTATGAGGTTTTAACCTCAAATAACTGGGAAAAATACAAACCGGAATTCATATTGATTGAAATCCTACGAAGCAACATTCCAAAAATTTTAAATTCTGATATACATAAATATTTGACTGAAAAAAATTATGTATTTTTTGCTAAAACACAAAATACTGTTTTTTTCCGGTACGATTCTTAAAAAGGTATTAAAAATGAGGAAATTGAAAAATATTTTAAAAAAGCTCAGTTATTTTATAAATCTTAATATTTTGAAAAAGTATTCTCCAAAAATTTTTTATATTGAGACATCACTTGTTTGTGAATTAAAATGTCCCGAATGTGCTACTGGCTCGGGATTAATTAAACGTAAAAAAGGATATATGAGTATTGAAAAATTTAAAATAATTGCGGATAAAATCAGGCCTTATGCAGAAAATATTGGCCTTATTATTTGGGGCGAGCCTATGCTCAATCCCGATATAATAGAGATAATCCAATATGCGTCAAAATTTTCCAAGACAGTAATCAGCACAAATTGTATTAGTTTAAATTATAATTTAGCAGAAAAATTAATTTTATCCGGGATCAATTCTATAATTGTTTCTGTAGATGCTACTTCTCAGGAGGTTTATGAAAAATATAGACGAGGAGGAGATCTTAATAAAGTACTTGAAAATCTTACCCTATTGCAAAAGTTAAATACCGAAAACGGAAATAGAGTTAACATAACCCCACAGTTTATTGTATTTGAGCATAACCAGCATCAGATGAAAGAATTTAGCAAAATATGCAAGTACTTAGGCCTAAAACCTAATTTTAAAGCTCCTTATATAAGAGAAAATTCTGAATTGAAAAATTCAAATATTAAAAAATACATCAGAAAAAAATATTTAAATATTAAAGATGTTAAAAGAGCAATGAGTAAGTGTACGGCTGTGAAAAATATGATGACTATTTTACTTGATGGCTCAGTTGTAAGATGTTGTTATGACTGTAATGAAGACATAATCTTTGGAAATATATTTAATGATGATGTTTTATCAATATGGGAAAATGAAAAATACAAGGAACTACGCGAAAAACTCTTATCAAATAAAGGAGATCCTTTTTGTATAAAAAATTGTTTAATGTACTCTTTAACGTTTATAAAAAATTTATAATAAACTTAAAAAGATTATTAAATAAAAGTACTTTTAAAAGAAAATTTAATAATTCTGAAAAATTAAAAATTATTATTGGCGCTGCCGAAAAACATTATAAAGACTGGATTTCTGCTGAAAAATATTTTTTTAACATAATCTTAGAAAAAGACTGGCATAAGTTTTTTTCCAAGAGGTTAATTGATGCCCTGTTGGCTGAGCACGTTTGGGAACATTTAACTTTAGAGGAAGGGAAACTTGCAGCTAAATTATGCTTCAAATATTTAAATGAAGGTGGATATATCAGGTTAGCAGTCCCTGACGGATTGTTTCCTGATGAACAGTATATCCAAAGAGTTATGACGGGAGTAGATGATCACAAAGTATTGTACACATATAAAACATTTACAAATATTTTTGAAGAAGCTGGATTTCAGGTAGATTTACTTGAATACTTTGATGAAAAGGGAAATTTTCACTTTAAAGAATGGTATCCTGTAGATGGTATGATTAAACGTTCAAAACGCTTTGATCCAAGAAACCAAAACTGTTTAGAATATACTTCCATTATAATTGATGCTATAAAACCTATTCATAAAGATAAGGAATAAATTAATGCAACTATCGCCTATAGTTTTATTTGTTTATAACAGACTGATGCTTGTCCAACAGACTATAAAAGCGCTACAGAATAATGAACTTGCGCAGGAAAGCAGGCTTATAATACACTCTGATGCTGCTAAAAATCAAGATTCAGAAGAAAAAGTAAAAGAAGTTAGAGATTATATTAAGACTATAAAAGGGTTTAAAAGCATTGAAATAATTGAAAGAGAGCAAAACCTTGGTCTTTCAGAATCAATTATCACCGGAATTACTGAAATAGTTAATAAATACGGTAAAGTAATTGTTCTGGAAGATGATATGGTAACTTCAAGGTATTTTTTAAAATACATGAATGATGCCCTGAATATTTATGAAAACGAAGAAAATATAACAAGCATTATCGGATATTGTTACCCTATTGAAAAAGAGCTGCCGGAAACATTTTTTTTAAGAGGTGGATGTGCCTGGGGCTGGGCAACGTGGAAAAGAGGATGGGATTTATTTGAGCCTGATGGAAAAAAACTGCTTAAAGAAATTAAGAAAAGGAAATTAACTAAGGATTTTAATATGAACGGTTCTATTTCCTTTACTAAAATGCTGGAAGATCAGATCGCAGGCAAAAATGATTCTTGGGCTGTGAGGTGGCATGCCAGTATATTTATAAATGATAAGTTAACCTTATGGCCAGGAAAATCCCTTGTCAGGAATGTTGGTTTTAATGAGGAAGCCACTCACTGTGGATGCACAGACGTTTATGACGTACAGTTATATGGCTCACCTGTTGTAATCAATAATAAAATTCCAATTGAAGAAAGCAAATATGCAGTAAAACAAATGGAAAAATATTATAGATCAATAAGAAAAAGGCGTTTATCGCTAATTATGAAAGAGCGTTCAAGACCTGTAAAATTAATTATTAAATCTTTATTTCCAGGATTATGGGAAAAAATATGCCTAAAAAAAAGATGTATATGTGAAAAGTCATCCTTTATTTTGAATTCATCCTGTATATCCAATGCCCAGGATAATAAAGAAGCCATAAAAATCGGCGCCTATTCTCATATACTGGGACATTTATTTGTATATGGCCATGGCGGTAAAATATCCATTGGAGATTATTCTTATGTAGGAGAAAATTCTAAAATCTGGTCTGCCAAAAGTATAAAAATTGGAAACAGAGTTCTTATTTCCCATAATGTCAATATTTTCGACAATTTAACACATCCCGTAGATCCCTATGAAAGGCATTTACATCATAAAGCGATAATTACTAAAGGATTTCCTAAAAAAATGAATAATCTGTCAGAAAAGCCTGTGATTATTGAAGATGATGCGTGGATTTGCTGTATGTCTATTATTTTAAGGGGGGTTACAATAGGAAAAGGCGCAATTGTAGCGGCAGGTACCGTAGTTACTAAGGATGTGCCTCCATATACAATGGTAGCAGGAAATCCCGCCAGGATTATAAGAGAAATTTCAGATGAAAAATAAGAGTAAGATTATTTTAAAATACATTAAAGACTTTTTAATTAATTTGCTTTTTCAAAAACCGAGAATTTTGAAATACAGACTTTTATCAAATATATCTTTTTTTGAAGGCAAACCTGTCTTACGACAACCTGCTCTTTTTGCGGGATTCGGCAAAATAATTATGGGACAAAAGGTAATTATTGGAGTTAAAAATTCACCATATTTTTATGATAGCTATACGTATGTGGAAGCCAGAAATAAAAATTCTTTTATTAAAATAGACAATAATGTCCAGATAAATAATAAATGCTGCTTCATCAGTGAGGGAGAAGGAATATTTATTGGAGAAAATACGTTAATCGGTACAAATGTAGAAATATATGACAGTGATTTTCATAATCTTATGCCACAAGCAAGAATAACCGGCTCCCCTAAAACAGCTAAAGTAATCATAGATAAGAATGTTTTTATTGGCTCTAATGTAAAAATATTAAAAGGGGTAAAAATAGGAAAGAATAGTGTAATTGGTACTGGGTCTGTTGTAGTAAAATCTATACCCGATAATGTAATTGCAGGAGGAGTTCCTGCTAAAGTTATAAGAAATTTGGATTAAGTAAATGAACCTTATAGATAAAATTTTGAATAATGAATATCTTATAAATAATCCTCCCATTCTACTTGATATCGGCGCATCAGGGTTTATACATAAAAAATGGGTGAAAATAGCAAAATATTCAATTTGTATTGCTTTTGATGCGGATAAAAGGGAATTGGAACCTACTGAAAAGGAAAATAAAAATTTTAAAAAACTATACGTGTTCAATAAAATTTTGACAGACTCTAATGAACAGGAGGCAATTTTTTACCTTACAGAATCCCCATTTTGTTCAAGTTTGTTGCCGCCAGATAATGAAAAACTGCAAAAATGGGCTTTCTTCGACCTTTTTAAAATAAAAGAAACAGTAAAAATTCCAGCAGTAAACCTGCCTTCCGTTCTGGAAAATTTACAAATAAATCAAATCGACTGGTTTAAAACTGACTCGCAAGGCACAGATCTGCGCTTATTCAAAAGTCTTGGGGATAATGTCATTGAAAAAGTGCTGGCTGCAGAATTCGAACCCGGAATTATTGATGCTTATAAAGGCGAAGATAAACTGTATAATTTACTTACTTTTATGGATAAAAAACCTTTCTGGGTAAGTAACCTCAAAATTTGCGGGGCGCAGCGGATTAACAGGGAATACCTGGAAAAACTGTCCATAAATAAACTCTACAGGACAAGCTTAAAAAAATCTCCTGGCTGGGCAAATGTAATGTTTTTAAACTCTTTTGAAAAAGATAATGAATTCACAAAACGCGATTTTTTGCTTGGCTGCGTGTTCGGACTCCTGGAAAAACAGTACGGTTATGTAATTGAGCTGTCCCTGAAGGCTTATGAGCGGTATAATGACGTTATATTCAGGGAAATCGAACATTACTGCGCAGAAAAAATCATTAAGGCAAATAAAAAAATGGAACTTCCATATAAAATTTACTCATTCATTAAAAATTGGCGAAAACGTAAAAATGCATAATTTTTGTACACTTTTTGACTCAAATTTCATAAACTACGGGCTTGCTATGTACGAGTCCCTGAAAGCCCACTGTAAGGACTTTCACTTATTCATATTTGCCTTTGATGATAAATGTTTTGAAGTTTTAAATAAGTTAAAGCTGGAAAACACAACGATTATTTCGTTAAAAGAGTTCGAAAATGAGGATTTACTAAGAATAAAACCCACCCGCACCCGGCAAGAATACTGCTGGACATGCGGTTCTTCCACAATACTTCACTGTATTGAAAAATATAATTTGCCGGAATGCACATACCTTGACGCGGACATTTATTTTTACTCTGATCCCGCTGTTTTAATCGAGGAAATGGGCGACGCCTCTGTTCTTTTGACTGAACACAGGTACACTTCAAAATATGACAGAACTCAATCCAGCGGAAAGTATTGCGTCCAGTTCATTACCTTTAAAAATGATTATAATGGCGTAAAGGCATTAAAATGGTGGGTGAATGCCTGCATTGACTGGTGTTTTGCAAAACGTGAAAATGGAAGATTTGGTGATCAGAAATATCTTGATGACTGGACGCAAAGGTTTGAAGGCGTTCATGTTTTGAAACACTTAGGAGGAGGAGTTGCTCCCTGGAACGTCCAGCAATATGAGCTGTTTGATAATGATTTTAAGCTGGTTTTTTATCACTTCCATGATGTTAAATTCAACCAGAAGAAGGAATTGCGCCCTATAGGTGTTTGTTATAGATTGTCCCGTGAAGTAATAAACAGGTTATATATTCCATATCTTACACAACTGGTTGAGATCAGCAAAAATTTAAAACAGATAGACTCATCTATACAGCCAATCGTTAAAATAGAAACAGGTTGGAATATTAAGAAGGTATATGCTAAGTTGAAAATAATGTATATTAGGATTTTTCTGAATGGCTTACCTGATTGACTTGAAAACATTTGCTGATATAAGAGGAAACCTTACTGTTATTGAAGATAAGGAAATTCCATTTAGCATTAAAAGAGTTTTTTACATTTATGGGGTTGATGATTCTGTCAGGGGAAGGCATCGCCATAAGAAGACTATCCAGGCTTTATACTGTTTAAAGGGAAGCTGTGAGGTTTATAACAATGATGGAGAGAAAGAAGAAACTTTTATTCTTGATAAACCTAACAAATGCCTTGTTTTAATGCCGGAAGACTGGCATAAAATGTACAATTTTACACAGGATTGTATTCTTCAGGTGTTAGCGTCAGAATATTTTGACCTTAATGACTACATTTTTGAGGAATATAGCTAGGTATGCTGAAAATAAAGAAAAACCCTGTAATAAACCGCCATTATGAAACTATAAAAAGACTTGGCGATATATTTTTCGTGCTGTTCTTTACACCTTTTGTTTTTCCGATTCTTGTTCTGGCTGCTATATGGATAAAACTTGATTCTCCCGGGCCTGTTCTTTACAAACAAAGAAGAATCGGAAAAGACGGCAAGCTGTTTGATATGTATAAATTGCGGACAATGACGCTGGGAGCGGATCAGCTTGGGCTGGAACTCGGCAACAACGCCCCGCAGGTCACTAAAGTCGGAAAAATAATAAGGCCGTTTTCTCTTGATGAATTACCGCAGTTTATAAATATTTTAAAAGGGGAAATGAGTTTTGTCGGGCCGCGGCCACAGCCTGAAAGTTACATAGAATGGATAGAAAAAGGTATCACCAGCGTGAAGCCGGGAATAATTTCCCTTACTATGCTGAAATACAGGGAAGAATTTATCCCTGAGAAAATTTTCCTTTTTGAAGGCGAGTACATAAAAAATCAATCAATTGAGCTTGATGTTTATTTGTTTTTAACTATTCTGTTAAAATATAGGAAGATATTGTACTGGATTATAGCTGGCTTTGCCGGATTGACAGGTATTGTTATATGGATATTAGGAATAAATTCTTACCATACGCCCTCCCTTTAATCGAGGAGGACGAAATAAACGAAGTAATAGATACTCTAAAGTCCTGCTGGATAACAACAGGGCCTAAAACAAAGCTGTTTGAGGAAAAATTTAAGGAGTACATCGGAGCAAAACACGCTATTGCGCTGAATTCCTGCACGGCAGGCCTGCATTTGTCACTGGTGGCGAGTAATATTAAAGCTGGAGATGAAGTAATAACAACTCCTTTTACTTTTTGCGCAACAGTGAACGTGATTGAGCATGTTGGCGCAACCCCTGTGCTGGTAGATATTGACGAAAAAACTTTTAATATTGATGTTAATAAAATTGAAGCTGCTATTACCGAAAAAACAAAGGCGATAATGCCTGTCCACTTTGCGGGGCAGTCCTGTGAAATGGATAAAATCAACGAAATAGCCAAAAAGCACAATTTGCTTGTTATAGAAGACGCAGCGCACACAATCGGGGCGGAATATAAAGGCAGAAAAACAGGACAGGACAGCTATTCATGTTCATACAGTTTTTATGCGACCAAGAATTTAACCACCGCAGAAGGAGGAATGGTCGTAACAAATAATGATGAGCTGGCAGAAAAATTGAGAATCCTAAGCCTGCACGGCATAAGCAAAGACGCATGGAAAAGATACACTTCTGAGGGTAACTGGCATTATGAGGTGATTTACCCGGGGTTTAAATACAATATGACAGATATTCAAGCAGCATTAGGGCTGTGTCAGCTTAAAAAACTTGATAGATTTAATGATACAAGAGCGAAATATGCTCGTATGTATGATGAAATACTGGGTGAGATCTCGGGAATCATTTTACCTAAAGAGTGTATGCCTGGTAAAATGGTGTGGCATCTTTATTGTATAAGGTTAAAAGAAGCTTGTAGAAACGAATTTATCGAAAAATTAAAGCAAAAAAATATCGGCACAAGCGTTCACTTTATACCAATACATAAACACCCCTATTATAGAGATAAATACGGCTATAAAACAGGCGATTTCCCTGTGACCGATAAGGTTTTTGAAGGGCTTGTATCGCTTCCTCTCTACCCGTTAATGACGGAAGAGGATGTTAAATATGTTGCAGGCTGTGTTGCAGAACAGTTTAAAACTTGCAAATCTTCCTGAAGAATTCGTCTTATTTCAATATTATTGTTTAAAACAGCGTTTTTTCTTAAGTTTTCTACGTTTAACATTAGTTTATCAGAGTTTATATCAGGCATTTTAGCTGCAAATATTTTCTCATAGCAGGTAGCATTGACATTTTCGCCTTTTATAAAGAGTTCTTCGTGAATTTTCTCGCCAGGCCGCAGGCCTGTGTATTCTATTTTTACGTCAACGTCCGGAATTTTGCCTGATAAAACAATAAGCTGGCAGGCCAAATCAACTATTTTTACCGGTTTACCCATATCAAGAACAAATACTTCACCTTCAGCCCCAAGGTTTCCTGCCTGGATAACGAGCTGCGAGGCCTCAGGTATTGTCATAAAATACCTTGTCATCTCGGGATGGGTGATGGTTATTGGGCCGCCCTGCTCAATTTGTTTGTAAAATTTAGGAATTACACTGCCAGTGCTTCCAAGAACATTCCCAAACCTTACTGTTATATATTTTGTGAAAGTTTTTTGCCTGGAAAGGTTCTGGATGATGAGCTCGGCTACTCTTTTTGTTGCGCCCATTATATTAGTTGAATTCACTGCTTTATCAGTGGAAATCTGGACAAAAATCTCTACATTGTATTGACTTGCAAGTTTCGCAACAATAAGAGTCCCAAATATGTTGTTGATTACTGCTTCTGAGGCGTGGTCTTCCATCAGGGGCACGTGTTTATGAGCTGCGGCGTGGAATATAATGCTTGGTTTGTATCTGTCAAAAACATATTCCATCCGGGATTTGTCTTTTATATCAGCAATAACAGGCAAAATACTTAATTTGGGATATTGTTGTTTTAATTCTTCGTGGATAAGGTAAATGCTGTTTTCTCCTTTTCCAAGAAGAATTAGTTCTTTTGGTTCAAGTTCGGCCAGCTGTCTGCATAGCTCTGAGCCGATTGATCCGCCGGCTCCGGTAATCAGGACTTTTTTTCCTTTAACGTATTTTCCGGATTCTAAATCAAAATTAACTTCTGTTCTTAACAGTAAATCAGAAATTTTTATTTCCCGTATGTGGTTGATTTTAACCTGGCCGTTAATGATTTCCTGTAGTCCAGGCACTATTCTTGTTTTAACAAATGTTTTTGCGCACAAGGAGGTTATTTTGTTTAGCTGCTCGCTTTTAGCAGAAGGGATACATATAATTATTAATTCAATTTTGTGCTTTTTTGTAATTTCCGGAATATCGTCAACTTTGCCAAGTACAGGAATATTTTGGATAATTTTCCCCTGTATTGTACTGTCATCATCAAGAAAGCCTACAGCGCAGATATTTAACCCGGGATTCGCTTGAATTTCCCTCAATACCTGCTGTCCAGCCTCTCCAGCTCCAATTAAAATTGTCCTTTGTGCTTTTGACATTCTTATTCTATAATACACTAATCATGTGTTTAAAAAAATACTGGATTTTGGGATTAATTACTGTTTTAGCCCTGGTCGTACGGTTGATCGGGATAGATAAATCCGGCGGTCTCTGGTACGACGAAATAGTCACATATAATATTGCATCCAATGATTCTATAGTAAATGTTTTCAATGCAAGTTTACCAAGGCCTTTTTATTTTATAATTCTTCACTATTGGATGATGTTATTTGGCGATACCGACATAACGCTCAGGCTTTTATCGGTAATATTCGGAGTTATTAGCGTGCTTGTTATGTATTTTGCGGGGCGGGAACTGGATAAATCAGCTGGTAATGTTGCAGCGTTACTTGTCGCAGTAAATTCATTTCTAATTTATTATTCCCAGGAAGTCAGGCAATATTCTTTCCTGGCTTTAATATCAACGCTATCAGCATGGTTCACTGTAAGGATAATAAATAAGCCTAATACGCTAAATTATCTCCTGTTTTTTATTATTAACGGGGTATTTTTGGCTACTCATTATATAAGTGTGCTAATTGTAATTCCTGAAATTATATTTTTATGCGTTTATTTATTCCTTAATAATAAGGAAAAGTTCTCTGGATTTTTAAAAACTCTTGCTGTTTTCTCCATCCCCTGTGTGTTTGTACTTATTTCGCTTATACAAACATTTATAAACGGGTCTGTAACTTCCAGCTGGAAAGTACTTAGTTATTCTGAAATTCATTATTTTGACCCACAGGTTATTTTTGTTCTTCTCCAGAATTATTTTTCACCTGTAGTTACAGGAATATATAATAATCCCCCATATTACCTTTCAAAAGTGCTGTCCCACTTGAATTTAAACGTGGTAGTCTACATTATTATACCCATTATTATTGGCATCTGGTTTATGATTAAGGCTGTTATCAGCGACAAAAACCGTCTTAATCCAGTGTATGCACTGTTGCTTCCTCCTGTATGCTTTTTGGCAATTGTACTTACATTATCATATTTACAGACATACGTCATAATTTCACGCTATACCTTAATTTGTATGCCCTTTTTTATGCTGGTTGCGGCAAAGGGAATAACTTCATTTAAATATAGGGTACTATCACGCTCAGTATTTTCATTTTTAATTGTTGTTAGCTTACTTTACATACTTTTTAGCCCGACCAGCGCACCAAAGATAGACAGGCCTGACAAACAGAAAGTCATTGCCGGATTATTTGAAACTATATCTTTAAAAAAAAATGATATAGTCTTTTTCCCACGTATTAAAAACAAAATTGATAAGTACAATAAAGCAGAGTTTAGAAAATACACCCTGCCTCAAACGTTCTTAAAAAAAGATAATATTTCTGCACTTATTGGCAAAGAATCAGCAAAAAATATCTCAATGAGCAACTCAAGCGAGATATTAAGGAAGTATCTTTTAATGGATGGATATTTGCCTGAATTCGAAGAATACGTAAAAGAAAAGTTTTTCGACACACTACAGGACTCAGATTATTTTATTATTACTCATAACAAAGATATTTGTTATTATAATTCGGTAACACTAAAGGGAATTGCAAGTAATGATGCTTTATTTAAAAAAAATCCCTTACAGTTTATGCTATATTCAAAAATAACAATAGATCTGTTAAGAGTTGCAAACAAACATTTAGAGCTAAAGGAAGTCCGAAAAGAGGCTCCGTGGACTGTATTAATATTTCAGAAAAAAGGAAAATAATAATATGCCTTTTAAATTTACTGAAACACAACTCCCCGGCGTAGTTATTATAGAGCCAAAGGTTTTTGAGGATGAAAGGGGATTTTTTCTTGAAACCTATAAGCTTTCCGAGTTTAAAGCAAATGGTATAAATGTTGATTTTTCACAGGATAATCACTCCAAATCAACAAAAGGCGTTTTGCGAGGCCTGCATTTCCAGAAATCGCCATGCGGGCAGGCAAAACTTGTCCGCTGTAATCGTGGCAAAATTTTTGATGTGGCGGTTGATGTAAGGCCGGATTCGTCTTATTACAAAAAATGGTTTGGAATTGAATTATCTGAAGAAAATAAAACAATGCTGTATATCCCTGAGGGATTTGCGCATGGTTTTGTGGTGCTTTCAGATGTGGCTGAGGTGATTTATAAAGCGTCAAACGAGTATTCAGCAGCGCATGATGCAGGGATACGCTGGGATGACCCGGAAATAGGGATCGATTGGCCAATACAAAATACTATTGTTTCAGAAAAAGATAAAAAATTACCGTTTATAAATTAGATACTATGATTAATGGAATCAGTAATAATTCTATAACCTTTTCCAGCAGAAGGCTGGCGGAAGTTTTTCTGAGAAAACAGGATGGAACTCCTGTTAAAGCATTTTTTACAGAACTTGAGAAAAAATCCAAGGAAGACAAGAATATATTGTCAACTTTAAAGAAAAAATGGAAATTCCCTGATGATATTTCTATACCATTGAAATTATTTTCTCAAAAAATATATGCAATAGAATTACCGGATAATAGAAAACCACTTGCTGATAGAATAGTAACTCTTGCCGGTATCAGTAAAGATGAGGAAAAGTCGAATATTTTTGTTGAAGCCTTGATAACTAAACCTGAATACCAGTTTGGCAAAAGAAGAGGGCTTGAGGGCTGCGGAAGAGTAATGATGGGGATGCTCACAAAGATTACAAAAAAACTTGGATTAGATGAGATTTCTTTGGATGGGGTAGATGACAGTAAGAAATTCTATGAAGAACGCTTAAAAATGCACAACCGTATTGATTCCGAAGGGGAAACTATTTATTACTTAAAAGGTAAAGGCAAAGACAGGGCTATAAAAGAAATCGAGGCTGAATTTAAATTGGGTAAAATAAATCTTGATGATATAATTTAAAAATGAAATTACTTGTCACAGGTGGAGCCGGGTTTATCGGCAATTGCTTTATCAGGCATATTTTAAATAAATATCCTGACTATAAAGTCATAAACCTGGATAAACTGGGTTATGCCGGAAACCTTAAAAACCTCAAGGATATTGAAAATAATCCTAATTATACTTTTGTAAAAGGGGATATATGTGACAAAGCTCTGGTTGCAGAATTGATGGAAGGAATTGACGCCTGCCTTAATTTCGCAGCGGAAACGCATGTTGATAGAAGTATAACCGGACCGGAAATTTTTGTTGAAACAAATGTTAAAGGCACGCTTAACCTGCTTGAAGCTGCAAAAAAATTAAAAGTTCACAGGTATGTTCAGATTTCCACAGATGAAGTGTATGGAACACTCGGCAAAACAGGTTACTTCACTGAAGAAACTCCTGTTTCGCCGAACAGCCCGTATTCTGCAAGTAAGGCAGGGGCTGATATGCTCGTAAGATCTTATTATGAAACATATAAAACGCCTGTTTTAATAACACGTTGTTCCAACAATTACGGGCCGTACCAGTACCCGGAAAAGCTTATTCCGTTTTTTATAAGCAATCTTCTTGAAAATAAGCAGGTTCCGGTCTATGGTGACGGGCTGAATGTAAGGGACTGGTTGTATGTATATGACCATTGCAGCGCAATTGATGCTGTTTTACACAAGGGAAAAGAAGGTGAAGTCTATAATATTGGCGGAAATAACGAAAAAACCAACATGGAAATCACCAAAATCCTTTTAAAAGAAATGAATAAGCCGGAATCTTTAATTAAATACGTTGAGGACAGGCTGGGCCACGACAGAAGATACGCAATAGACAGCTCAAAAATTCAGCGGGAACTTGGCTGGAGCCCGTCCGTATGTTTTGAAGAAGGCATAAAATTAACCATAGACTGGTATTTAAACAATCAGGAATGGCTCAATAATATTAAGCAAAAGGCGCTGGCTCAATGAAAAAAATCCTCCTGACGGGTGCAAATGGTATGTTCGGGCAGGATTTCCAGCACATTGCCATAGAGCAGGATTATGAAATCATTTCCACAGATATTCATAATCTGAATATAACTGATTTTGAGGCTGTGAAAGACTTTTTTTGCAAAAATAATTGTGACATCGTGGTTCATGCCGCAGCTTATACGAACGTGGACGGAGCCGAAGAAAACAAAGAACTTGCTTTTAAAATAAACGGCACAGGTACGGAAAATTTAGCGAAAATAACCGCTGAGTTTAACATCCCAATTGTTTATATAAGCACTGACTATGTATTTGACGGGACAAAAAATACTCCTTATGTCCCATTAGATAAGACAAATCCACAGTCTGTCTACGGCGCATCTAAATTAGCAGGCGAAATGGCTGTTCAAAAATATAACTCCAGGCATTATATAACCAGGACAAGCTGGCTGTACGGTAAAAACGGGAAAAACTTTGTGAACACCATGATTACATTAGCTGAAAAAATGCCGGAATTAAGGGTTGTGAACGATCAAACAGGCTGTCCGACCTGGACTTATGACCTGGGGGGCGGGATTTTAAAAATTATTAATCAAAGCATGCCTTATGGAATATACCATGTGTGCGGGTCTGGAAATACCACGTGGTACGGGTTTACAAAAAAAATATTTGAAATTGCAAACATAAAAACAAAGGTTAATCCCTGCACAACTGCTGAATTTCTTCGTCCGGCCAAAAGGCCTGCTTATTCAGTTATGGATAATAGCGGTTTATGCCAGAATTGGGAAAAATCGTTAAAACAATATCTTGATATAGTGTATCTAATATGATACACTATTGACATGCAAGAGAAAAAAATTGAGATTTACAAAAAACTAAATGGAAAATCCCCTTTTTGGGAATGATACAAAAATTTAGATAATTCTCTAAAAGGTATTATAAACACCCGCTTAAAAAGAATGTCAGCCGGTAATTACGGAGAATATAAAATACTGCCCAAAGAAGTAAACGAATTAAAATTTAAAGGCGGATTAAGAATTTATTTTGCTGAGTTATCAAATATTATGATTTTGTTGCTTACAGGAGGAAATAAATCAAGGCAATCAGATGATATTAAAAAAGCTCAGGACTATTTACAGGATTATAAACAGAGGAATCAAGACTATGAATAAAAAAAATATATATACTAATTTTGATGAATTTTTAATAAAAGAATTAAAAAATCCAGAAATAGCTAAAAGTTATCTTGAAGAAAATATTAAAGAATATCTTAAAGATAACAATACCGAAGTGTTTCTCCATTGCTTAAAGCCACTTGTGCAGGCGCAGGGCCCGGTTTCGCATTTTGCTGAAAAAGTGGGAGTGAATAGAACTTATCTTTATAAAATATTTAATAACAAAGTAAAACCTGAATTTTCATTAATAATTAAAATTATTGATAACTTAGGTTTTGAATTTTCTTTTGTACCCAAGAAAAAAAGATATGCTACCTAGAAATCGTTAAAACAATATCTGGATATGTTATTATTTAATTAAAGGAAATTCGTGGTGGAAAATAAGGTGGAAGAGCAGGATATAAAAATTGTCCTTGACCTGGAAACAACCGGGCTGGACTATAAAAGAGAAAAAATTATTGAGTTTGCAGGAGTTAAGCTGGTAAATAACCAGATAACCGAAGAGTTTGAAACATTAATTAACCCCCAACAGGAAATACGACGCTCCAGTATTGAAATCCATCATATAACACCTGAAATGGTAGAGAATGCGCCCACTATTGAAGAAGCAATGCCCAAAATCCTTGATTTTATCAAAGATTACCCCATTGTTGCGCATAATGCGATATTTGATTACAGCTTCCTCAATCAGGCTCACAGGACTCTCTATGGAGAAAGGCTTAAAAACTCTAAAATTGATACTTTCCATATGTTTAAGGAAGTTTTTCCGGATGAGCCCTCACACGGACTGGAAGCGCTGTTAAGAAGGTTTAACATTAATCTTCCTGTTATACACCGTGCTATGTCTGATGCAAAAGAACTGGCTTATGTTTATCCTCATTTAAGACTTTTTTATGAAAAAAAGCTTAGCTGGCAATTTTCACAATTAGACAATATTGAGTACTTGTTTGAAAGATATTTAAGAATTCAGAGTACTATCCAGATAATGCAGTCAGAAATGGCTGATTTAAAGTCAGTTTTCAAGCTGTATTTTGAAGAAAATTATCCTGAAATTACATCAACTACCGGGGAAATCCTGAGTTGCACCACAAGGCCGAATTACAATTATGATGCAGATAAACTGGCAGAAATAATTATGCAGGAAAGCCTGCATGCAAAGGCATTTAAGCCAAATTTAAACTATGTGGAAAGGCTTATACATGACCCGAACGTGGAGGAAGAGCTAAGGTACAGGTTACGGGACTGTCGTATTGATGTAAAAGAAGCAAAAACTGTTTCAATAATAAAACCGGATACATCAGGGGCAAAGCTGTAAATTTAAAACAAAGAATAGACGAAAAAGAGTTTTTATTATATTATTAATTGCAGATTAAATAGGCCTTGGTGGCGGAATGGTAGACGCGTCGGACTTAAAATCCGGTGGGGTTTATCCCCCGTGCCAGTTCGAGTCTGGCCCAGGGCACTTTATTTACTAAAATTACTGCTGTTTATATATGAATTATGAATTTATTGCTAATGTTTTAGCTGGATGTTTTCCGGTTTTTGATGCCGATATAGTAGTAAGACTGATTGTTTCCTTATTACTTGGCTTATTAATAGGCCTGGAAAGGGAGATGACTAACAAAAGCGCCGGACTAAGGACGCATATCCTGGTTTGTCTTGGTTCTACAGTATTTACTATTCTGTCTATATATGGTTTTAACTGTGTAAATTCAGGCTTTAGTGACGGCGATGCAATAAGAATTGTGCATGACCCATCACGTATTGCCGCTCAAATAGTGACAGGGATCGGGTTCATAGGCGGCGGTGCTGTTTTGCACTATGGCATGAATATTTTCGGCCTTACTACAGCGGCTACACTATGGATTACCGCAAGTATAGGTATGGCTGTCGGCGCAGGGTCGTATCCCCTGGCTATTCTTGCTACGGCTTTTACTTTCCTTGTTCTGGTAGTTATAAGGCAAATTGAGAACAGGTTTCTTCCAAGGGGCATAAGTAAAGGGGGAAGGGTTAAAGTCTCAGTTTCCTGCGCAAAGGAAGCCCAGGCTACGGTGCAGGAATGGTTTTATAGAGAATTTAAAAATATCCAGGAAATAAGCGCCAGCAGGATGCATGATGAAAAAGCTAATGTGAAATTGGCTTTTGTTCTGGAATGTGTAGGGAAAGACCCGGTTAATGTCATATACGGTAAGCTCTCAAGTCTTGAAAATGTAGAATCTATAAGTGTAAAGCAAATTTTAGTTTAAACCATCTAATTTTAATGGTTACAGAATTGACATTTATTGCGATAGGATATGAAAAAAATCGAATTTTATCAGTCTAAAGAAAAATTGCTTGAAGGGTATAAAGATGCTTCTGCAGGACGATATATAAAATCATCCGGTGATTTTAAGCAGGACTTAAAGGAATTTAAAAATAGAGAAAAAAACGGCTGGTAAATGAATAAATTTGATTGTTAATTGTTTTTTGAAAAATAAAAATTTAGTCTGAGTACTTAGCCCTGTAATCTTCTAAAATCCTCTTAATTTCCTCTTCCTGTAAGTCATACCACTCTTTATAATAGCTTGCTACGGCAAAAAAATACTCACCATTGACTATAGGGCAAATAACATTTTTAACTATTTGTTTAATCTTTAAATATGCGTTTTCTGAACTTACAGGAACAGCGACCCACAGGGATTTGGGGTCTCTTTTTTGAACTGTCATTATTCCTGCTATTAATGAATAGCCTGTCGCTACTCCATCATCCACTATAATCACGTCACTTGTGTGTATTTTTTCGTCATGAAGCCCGCCATAATATTCTTTTCTGTGTTGAATCTCCGAAATAACTTTCTGGGAAATATCTTCTATGATTTTAGGACTGAGATGCAGGTAATCAACTGCATCTTCGTTAAGGATTTTTGTGCCATCTTCGGTAATTGCACCAAATCCATATTCGGGATTGCCTGGAGCAGGCAGTTTTTTGACTACGAGCGGGTTTATGGGTATTTTAAGCCGATCAGCAACGGCTTTTGCTACCTGTATCCCTCCTCTTGGGATAGCGAGCAAATAAGGTTTTTCCAGGTGTAATTCCTGTATTTTATCTGCTAGTAGTTCACCGGCGGCTTCTCTTGAAGCATATTTTTGAATTTCTGACATGCAAGAAATTATAAAGTACTGTGATTTTTTTAACATTGACTATACTACTAAATAGGTGCTAAATTTTTATTGTAATAACATTTGGGCGAGTGGCGAAATGGTAGACGCGCTAGTCTTAGGAACTAGTAGGCAACCCCTGTGAGAGTTCGAATCTCTCCTCGCCCAATCTTTAAAAGGCAAAATGTTCGATTTATTAAACAAAAAACAATCTAATAATTACTCTGAAAAACTGGATCAACTATTTCAGCCGATAAAAACAGACCTGTGTTCACTGGAATCATTTTTAAACGAAAGTTTAGCCAGCGGTAACGCTGATCTTGATAAAATTACAAGTTATGTGTTTAAATCCGGCGGAAAACGGTTAAGACCGGCGATTATTATTGTCTTTATTAAGGCGCTTAATCAGGGTAAGTATGTATCTGAGGAGCAATTCAGTATTGCTCAGGCCGTAGAAATGATACATACAGCCACACTGCTTCATGATGATGTTATTGATGAAGCTGAAACCCGTCGCGGGGTAATGACTGTATGGAAAAAATGGGGAACAAAATCTGCCATAATAACAGGGGATTATATACTCTCACGGGCTCTTAATAAGCTCGTTAAGGTGGGAAGTATAGCTGTAGAGATGTTTTCTTCAGTACTCAATGAATTATGCATAGGGGAAATTCTCCAGGAAAACCAGAAATTCAAAGTAATTACCGTGGATGAATATATTAACAAGTCCGAGAGAAAAACCGCACAGCTTTTTATGGTAGGCGTTGAGTGCGCAGCTTCTATCATGCCGAATACTAATAATCTGATTATAAAGGCAGCAAGAGGATATTCGCTGAATTTTGGGACTGCTTTCCAGATAATAGATGATATTCTTAATTTCAAAAATTCAAAAGCTAGTGACCTGAAAGATGGGATTGTAACAGCGCCTGTTATATTTGCAGTTGAGGAATATGCCCAAAAAGGGGATTTTACTCTTAAAAATCTTGTTGAGAATGGTTTAAAAAGTGATAAAGACTTTAAACACGCAATTAAGCTGGTATTAGCTTCCCGGGGTATGGAAAAAGCAAGGGATTTGGCGGATGAATATGCTCAAAGAGCTATAAGTTCTCTTGATGTGGTTCCAGATAACCTTTATAGGCACATTTTAATTGATCTTGCTAATTACACAGCAGAAAGGGTTTTATGAAAATTGATAAAGAAAAAATAAAATTTCTGCTTAAAGAAACCGTAGAAACAATAGTTACTGTCCTTATACTGGTTATATTGATAAGGTCTGTTCTGGGCGAGCCCCGGTGGATTCCTTCGAGTTCAATGGAGCCTAACCTTCAAATAGGCGATAATTTGATAATTGAAAAAGTATCCTACCGCTTTGGTGAGCCTCAAAGAGGAGATATAATAGTGTTTTACCCTCCTCATCACGAGCTTGATCCCTCGATGTGGGGAAAATTTGCCCGAATGATAGGATTTTTCAGCAAGGATGAGGCTTATATAAAAAGAATTATTGCTTTGCCGGGCGAAGAAGTAAAAGTTGTACCGAATGAAGGGGTTTATATTAACGGCGAGCTGCTGGACGAACCTTACCAAAAAGAGGTTTACACTGGCCTATGCACAGAGGATATGTACTGCGGCCCGTATGTAGTTCCTGAACACAGTTATTATATGATGGGGGATAACAGAAACGACAGCACAGATAGCAGGTTCTGGGGTGTGCTGCCTGAAAAACGCATTGTTGGTAAGGCTGTTTTTAGGTTTTGGCCTATCTATAGGGTGGGAGTTATAAACAAGCCTGAATATAATTCACAAGGATCGTAAGTTAAGATATAATAAAAATTATGTCTAACAAACTTGAAAATATTGAGGATAAGGCTCAACAGCTTCTTGAAGCAGGCTATATTGAGGCTTTTCGAAAAGACTATGATAAGGCAATAACATTCATAGAAGAAGCTCAAAGAATCTATAATGAGCGCAAAAATATAAAAAAAATAGCTGTATGCCTTGCAGAGCTTGCAATTATTCATTATAAAAACTGTAATGACCGCTTAATAAGGTCCCTTACTTTATTGAATGATGCAAAATACCTTCTGGAAAACCTCGATCAGGGCGATAAAAATGAAATTGAGGCCAAAATCCTCCATCATTACGGCATAATTTATTATCTTGAAAAACGATACAGTGACGCCCTTAAGTACTATAAACAAGCCCAAAACCTGCTCAGTGAGAATGATCTTGAATATGCAAAAATCCTTGATGACTTGGCAGTGTTTTATTTAAGGACAAATAACTATCAGATATCCGTGGATTGTATGAAACAGTCCCTTGAGATAAAGAAAAATATTGGGAATGCGCGTGAATCTTCAATAACAGAGTTTCTTCTGGGAAGGTATTTTTCAAGCAGGGAACAGTATGAAGAAGCTAAAACCCACCTGTTAAATGCGATTACAACAACTGAGAAACTTAAGGATTATTTTACCAGCTCAAGAATATGGGGAGAGCTGGCAAAAGTGCATTTTGAGCTGGGTGATAGTAAAAATGCTGAAGAATACGCCATAAAGTCAGTTGAACTTGCTCAAAAGATGGATCTACCCCTGGTTTCAGCTTTCGCGCACTGTATTTTGGCAAATATCCATATTAAAAACAAGGATTCCAAAAACGCTGTAAAAGTACTGGAAACAGAAGTGGAGCCTGTTTTTGCAAATTTTTCATCACATAGGGGCCAGGGATTTGCAAAACAGATCAGATCATTGATTCTTGAACAGCAGGGCCAGATAAATGAAGCCATAGACTGCCTTGGTGAAGCAATAGAGCTATTTATAGAAGCACATAGCTCTGCTGAGGTGGCTAAGAGTTACTATAACCTTGGATTGCTTTATAAAAACAGCTCGGATTTTCCTAAAGCTTCCGGAAGTCTTAAGGAAGCGCTGGTAATTTCCCAAACAAACAACCTTTTTATACTGAGCAAGAAGATAGAAGACCTGCTTTTTGATGTTGATGAGCAGGAATGGTCACATGTAATTGATAAAACCGCTAAAAAAGAGACCCCGTTTGAAGATATAAAGCTAATCATGGATTCTGTTGCTATGTTTGGGGATATGTCTTCCAGGACAGGCGGGAATAAAGACCCGTTCCTTGCCCTGTTAAGGATAGGCCGCTCTATTGCTGCGGAAACAGACCTTGATAAACTGCTTACCATAATAGCAAAAGAGACCCAGAGCGCCTTATCAGCAGACAGGTGTACGGTTTTCCTGTATGACAAGGAAACAAATGAGCTGTGGTCAAAGATTGCTCTTGGTATGGGAAGCCAGGAAATAAGATTTCCGGCAAACATGGGCCTTGCGGGACATGTTGCGATGACCGGGGAAACAATAAACATCAGAGACGCATACAATGATGACAGGTTTAACAAGGAAATAGACAAAAAAACAGGCTATAAAACAAGCACCATCTTGTGTATGCCTATGAGGAACCTGAATCACGAAATAACAGGTGTATTTCAGGTTTTAAATAAATTCGGGAATGATTATTTTAGCGCAGAAGACGAAGACTTGCTTATTGCAATCGGTTCAAGTACAGGGATTGCGCTTGAGAATGCCAGGTTGTTTAAAAAGCAAAAAATTATGTATGAAGAGCAAAAACGCTCGTATGTAAGTTTTATAAACACTCTTGCAGCCTCTATCGACGCAAGGGACAAGATTACGGCCGGTCATTCAAAAAGAGTGACGTTATACAGTATTGCAATAGCCGAAAATATGGGAATAGCAGGCGAAGATCTTGAATCTCTGGAGCATGCGGCGCTTCTTCACGATATAGGGAAAATAGGAATCAGGGATAGTGTGCTTTGTAAGCAGGGAAAACTTACTGAAGAAGAATACAGCCATATTCAGCAGCATGCCAGCATTACGTATGAAATACTAAACAACATGTTTTTCGAGGAAAAACTTAAGGATGTGCCTGAAATAGCGGCCTCGCACCATGAAAAAGTTGATGGAAGCGGTTATTTTAGGAAACTTAAAGGGGAAGAGATATATCTGGGCGGAAGAATACTTGCTGTTTCTGATGTGTTTGACGCAATTACGTCAAAACGTCATTATCGTGACCGTATGCCGTTTGTTAACGTGCTAAACATCCTGAAAAAGGATGCAGGGGTTCATTTTGACGTAAATGTTATCGACAATTTCTTTAACTTGAGCATTTTTAAAATTTTAAGCATACTTTTATTTAAGGAAGACTACACATTAACAGAAAGCATGCAGGAATTATTCAAAAAATATACCCTGAATGATTTCCATACTGTTCTTTTAAAGGAAGAAGCTAAAAGAAACAAGGAGGAAAAGCAGGTAGTTGAGATTTTCGAGAATTTATACAATCCTCAAAGGATGGATTAAGCACATAATACGTTATCAATTACCTTTCCATATTCCGGCTTTTTTCATAAGTTCCTTGATGTTATCTCTGCCTTGTTGTTCTGCATGGTCTTTTAGTATTTGTCGATGATTTTGTATTATATCTTCGTATGCAAATTGTCTTGCAAGATCTTCCGGTTTCTGGAGTTGCTTTTTCGCCAGCCCATGGACTTCAGGATTATTTAAATGAAATTTCATAATTTCAGAGATTTCATTATTTAATACATCTCTTTCATCAGATGTTAAATTTTGTCCTAATTCATCAAATTTTTGCTGTAAATTTGCTTGTTTTGTTACTGCTTGTTTGTTCAAAATTCCAGGCAAATCTCTTTTAACTTCCTGTTCAACTTGTTTATCAAGTTTTCTCATAGTTGGCGATCTAAAAAATTTAAGAATATTCATTTTTATCTTCCTTTCCTGACTTATTAACCTATATAATATAAAATGAATAAAGTTTAAAAATTGTTATTATTAAATATTAAATTTAAATAATCTTAATAATACTGGAATGCAATCAATATACGATCAATTTAATAGGGTGGGTGTTAAAATCCCAAGATGGACAGATTGCCACGTCGGGCTTTCAGCCCTCCTCGCAATGACGTTTGTTCTTTTCCTTTCCTGCATTGTAAATTATGCTGTTTTTGCCGAAGATTCTGAAATATTACACGAGCAATACTACCTTCTTAAGTCTAAAGGCGTGGATATTGGCTTTATTAATGAGCGACAGAGAAAGAATAATTCAAACATTATTACTGAAATACACATTGAACAGCGATTTAAACGTGAAAATGACAATATAGAAATCATACAGGATCAGGCTTTTGTTGAAGATGAAACCGGAAAGCCCCTGGAGTTCTCGTTTGAATCCAAAAATCCGGGCGAGGATGTTAGTGTTAAAGGCAAATTCGACTGGGCAAATAAGGAAATTGTTATAAATTCCAATATAAATTCTGTTAAAGACGTAAAAACCATTGATATTCAGGAAAATATTTTGTTTCCATACGCTATAGATAAGCTTTATAAGGAATCAAAAGACGGAATTATACAGTATAACACAATAGAGCCTGGCATGAGCACTGTATTCCTCAAAATTAAGGCAAATGAAATTAAAAATGAAAAAGGTGAACATAAAAAATACAAGCTTGATGTGAATATATTCCCTAATGCTGAAATGTACGAATGGCGAGATAGTAACGGCAGGGAAATGAAGTCAACCTCATCAATAATGGATATAGAACAGGTTGCAGCAGATGAAAAAGACGTGCTGAACATAAGGAGCGATTATAACGTATTCCCGCAAAGTGTAATTAAGGTCGACAGGGTTATAAATTCGCCGGAAACAGTTGAGCAGGCTATTTACAAGATTACTTCCTATGATGTGCCTGTGGAAACTATTTTTATTAGTGATGAAACGCAAAATGTTTTTCAGGTGCAGGACAATACAGCTTACATAAAAGTAAAAGCCCAGAAGCATTACAGCAATGAATTCCCCTATCCTTTTGACACTAGGGAATATGAAGAGTACCTGAAATCAGGCCCCTATATCATTACAGACAGCCCAAAAGTTAAGGAGGTAGCCCAGAAACTAAGCGAGGGTGAAACAGATGCCCTTAAGCTTGCTCTAAAAGCCGAAAGGTGGGTTTATGATAATATAACCAATAAAAATCTTGGTGTTGACTTTGCAAATGCCGTGCAGGTACTGGAAACAGGGAGCGGGGACTGCACAGAGCATTCTGTATTGCTTGCTTCTATATTAAGAGCAGCAGGCATTCCTGCAAAAGTAGTGGTCGGGCTTGTTTATACCAATACTCCCGAAAACGCCTTTGTGTATCATATGTGGGTTAAGGCTTTTGTTGGTAGATGGGAAAACCTTGATCCCAGCTTCCCTTACAAGAATTTTACTCCACTGCACCTTGCTATAACAGAAAGTTCCATGAATGATATTTCCGCAAAAACAGAAATGGCTTTAAATATTGTTCCCGGGTTTTCACAAATTGATATTGAAATCCTCAATGCCTCAAGCCCGGTTGTTACTGAGATGAAGAACAGGCCTGAAGTTAAGATTAGTTTGAATCAGGAAAAGTCTTATGGTGATGATAACTTAATAAATGTAGTTATAAACAGGCCAAGCCCTGTTGATAGTGACATTCATATGATTGAACTGCCTAATAACGAGGAGACGCGGGACGAAGTAAAGGCTGCGTTTTATAATTTCACGCGGGGAAATACAGAAGATGCTCTTAAGGATTTAAAAGAATTTCATAAAACTATAGATAATAATGACGATTTCGCAAAAATGAAGCTGGCGCTTAAATTAATAAATATGAGTTATTTAAATTTTGCTTCAGAGGTTTTAAATGAAATAAAAAGTGAAGAAATCTGGGGCACAATGATTTATGAGCTTAACAGACTGTATTTCCCCAGAAATTCTGTGCCGGATAAGCTGGAAAATGTCCAGGTTACAGCTTTTTACCTGCTGACCTACAAAGATCAGCCTGAAATGGTTATTGAAGTAACAAACAACCTGAGGGGATACGATTATATTCATTATTTAAGAGCAAAAGCATATAAGGAACTTAAAAAATATCAAGAGGCCGAAAATGAAATAAGTATAGCAATGAGCATAAATCAGGAAAACCTTACCTACAGGCTTGAAGCAGTAAATATATTTTCTGCTGAAAATAAAATTCGCCCTGCTCAATTAACTTTAAACAGTGTAAATTTACAGGCGAAAAAATTTAATATAAAAAATAAGGACTTCTGGAAAAAGTTTAAATCTTATGATTACTGGCTAAAGGTCAAGGAATTCCGGGAAGATCCCGTGATGAGCAAGTATTACGAAGCACAGTATTATGTAATTAAAGGAGAGTTGGATATTGCTTCTGATATATTAAGTAAACTGGTGTATACAAATAATGAAGCTTATTTGAGTGAACTGTTGGGGGAAGTATACTATGAAGTTGACCAGTTCGAATCAGCAAGAAAGTGTTATGATAAGGCATTGTTGCTTGACCAAAACAGGGTAAAGGCACTTATTGGGTTGGGAAATATTTATTTTATTAGTGGAAATAACAAATTAGCTGAAAATTATTATCAGCAGGCCGTGGATAAGTTTCCCCAAAATGTTGATGCCTTAACCTCACTGGCTAAATTGCACGGGTATCTGGGTAATACTAAAAAATCATACGAATATTTCCAAAAAATACTTACTCTGGATAAAAATAATAGTGATGTAATTTACAACCTTGGTATTATTCTGGCAAATAAAGGGAAATTTGAGGAAGCGGAAAAATTACTCAAAAAAGCGCTCTCCTCTAATCCAATGCAGTCTTTAATCTGGCTGGATTTAGCTAAAGTGAGGATTGCAAAGCATGATTACCTTGAATCAGCAAAGTATCTCCAGAATGTAAAATACATAGATGAGAATAATCCTTATTATTATTACTTTATGGGTGTTATATATAATAAAAATAACAGGCCCGCAGAGGCGGAGAAGTATTTTAAGAAAGCGGTTCTGCTGAAACCAGAGCTGGAAGAGGAAATCAAGGGGGGCAATGAAAAAAAATGAAAATAGCAAAAGACATAACTGAATTAATAGGTAACACGCCGCTGGTTTACATAAACAGACTATCGCAGGGTTGTTATGCAACAATAGCTGCAAAACTGGAAAATTTTAACCCGGCAGGCTCAGTAAAAGACAGGATCGCCCTGAGCATGATAGAAACAGCAGAGGCAGAGAAGAAAATAACTCCCGGCAAGACAACTATTATTGAGCCTACCAGCGGAAATACCGGCATAGGACTGGCATTTGTTTGTGCGGTAAAGGGTTACAGGCTTATTTTGACAATGCCTGAAACAATGAGTATAGAAAGAAGAATGCTCTTGAAGGCATACGGCGCCGAATTGGTGCTTAGTCAGGGGTCATTGGGCATGAAAGGCGCGATTGATAAAGCCAGGCAGCTTTTAAGTGAAATTGAAGATTCATATATGCCCATGCAGTTCTCCAACCCCGCAAACCCTGAAATACACAGGAAAACCACAGCCGAAGAAATTTGGAGAAATACAGACCGTCAGGTGGATATTGTTGTGTCTGGAGTCGGCACAGGTGGAACCCTGACAGGAATTGGGGAAGTGCTAAAAGAAAGAAAGCCTGAATTGAAAATGATTGCTGTAGAACCGGCAGGCAGTCCTGTATTATCCGGGGGTAAGCCTGCCCCTCATAAAATCCAGGGCATTGGTGCGGGGTTTGTGCCTGATATACTCAATACCGGCATTATAGATGAAATAATCCAGGTAAGCGATGGGGATGCAATGCAGACTGCAAGGGATTTGGCCGTAAAAGAAGGAATTTTGTCAGGGATTTCCAGCGGTGCAGCGATGTGGGCAGCCTTGAAAATAGCAGCAAGAGAGGAAAATAAAGGAAAACTAATTGTGGTAATCCTGCCTGATTCCGGGGAAAGGTATCTAAGTACGGCGTTGTTTGAACA
>MFRL01000085.1 GCA_001784565.1 Candidatus Melainabacteria bacterium GWF2_37_15 | reverse complement strand
TTTTTAATCTTGTTGTGTCTTTAAAATCCACATCATCGAGTTTTTCAATGCAGAAACTGCATGGTTTAGCTTTTTTTCTATCTTTTGACCTAAAGTTCATATTTATCTAATTTCCTTCCTAAAACGGTATTTCATCTTCACCAATTAAATCTTCACTGCTTACTTCATCTTCGCCGCCTGTATCCTGTTGATAGGATTGGGAAGATTTTTCAATTATTTCTATGCCCTGTGCGTTAATTTCAGTAATTTTTTTATCAACACCAGCTTCGTTTTTTGTAGTAGTTTGCAATCTGCCATCCACGATGACGCTTTGGCCTTTTTTAATCGTGTCAGCTATCCTGTCTGCAAGCTTGCCAATGGTAAAAACCCTGATTAGTTTTTCCTGGCCTTCAAAACCGAAGTCCATCATAAAAGAAGTGATTGCAAGGTTGCCTTCAGTAAACCTTTTTTCCGGGCTTTTTACAACCTGGCCGGATACTGTGACTTTAGCCAGGCTACTCATGGGCTACAGCCTCCTTGGGTGCTGGTTTTGTGGCTTTTGCCGGTTTTAATACGCTTACATATTCTCTTAATACGTTATCATTGAGCTTTAAGTATCTTTTAAGCTCTTTTATTTTGTCAGGAGCAATTTCTATATTGTATACAACACAAAATGAGTCTCTATTCTTGTCAATTTCATATGCCAGTCTTTTGCGGCCAGCTTTGTTAGTTTCAAGAATTTTTCCGCCGAAGTTTTCAATGTTTTTTTCAATGGTAGAAATTACCTGATCGTTGCCTTCTATGTCAAAGCTTGATTTAAGTAAGCAAAACAGTTCGTATTTGCGCAAAGTTGTTTAAACCTCCGTATTTTAATTACATTTAGAAATTTATATTACCATGAAAGAAAAATTTTTGTTAAGCCAAATAATGAAGAGGTTTAACAAATTATTGCGCTTTTATTATAAATTGGCTCAGCTTGCCTGTTTTACTTCATTATTATTGTTTGTATGATTGGAATTCTTAATCATACCCAGTTTTAACTTAATTTCCCTGATTTCATTACGATTTTTTTTGATTTCGTGTATAAGATCATCAATCCCTGCTTTAAGGTCATTCCCTGTAGCTTCCAATGTATCCATGCAAAATCTCCTATGCTTTAAGAGAATATTTTGCTAAATAATCTTTTCCAAAACTATCCCCATTGGTATAAGATAAAATTAAGTCTGTTGGTACAGGAAAGGGATACTTGCATGAGCGCATTCTTTTTAGTAAAAATCCTGACATCTGCCGTCGTAATAGCAATAGTTACTGAAATAGCCAAGAAATACACCATGCTTGGCGGCTTAATAGCAGCCATGCCTATAACAACTTTGCTTTCTATGTTCTGGCTTTATTATGAGAAAAAAGACCTTGTTTTAATCCAGAATTTCCTTACATCAGTTGTGGGCGGAACCATCCTTTCCTTTGTATTTTTTATTGTGGCCATATATCTTTTTAAAAAAGGTGTCAGTTTCTATGCCACAGTGTTTGTAAGCCTTGCAGTACTGGGCGTTGGAGTTGAGATTTACAGGAGGTTTTTGGGGTAAGCATGCTGAATATTAATAAAACAATAGCGCAGGAACTCACAATAAAGGAAAATTCCGTAAATAGTACAGTCGAACTATTAAAAGACGGCGCTACGATTCCATTTATTGCGAGGTATAGGAAAGAAAAAACCGAAGGACTTGATGAAACACAGATAAAAAACATAAAAGAACGCTTTGAATATTATACAGAGCTGGAAAAAAGGAAAGAAACCATACTTAAAACCATAAAAGAGCAGGATAAACTCACGCCGGAACTTGAAAAAGAGATTTTATACTGTGTTGAAAAGCAGAAGCTTGAAGACCTTTACCTTCCATATAAGCCTAAAAAGCGTACAAGGGCGACAATTGCAAAAGAAAAAGGGTTAGAGCCGTTAGCTGACACAATCCTTGCCCAGCTGCCAGTAAAGGGAATTAACCCCACTAAGGATGAACTCGCAGGAGCTAAGGATATTATTGCAGAAAAGATCTCTGAACGGGCTGATATCAGGAGCCACCTGAGAAAAATGACTTATGAGCAGGGAACTATAGTATCCAAAGTTAAAAAAGAGTTCAAAGATCAGAAAACAAAATTTGAAACATATTATGATTTTTCTGAATCTGTTCATAAATCGCCATCTCATCGCATTCTTGCAATGCAAAGAGGGGAGAAAGAGGGCGTTTTAAGCTGGAAAATCGAGGTTAATGAAGATGCGGCGCTGGAATTCATTGACAGTAAAATCATTAAAAACAAGGATTTTGTTTTCCATGAAGACCTGCTGGACGCAATAGATGATGGCTACAGAAGGTTGATATTTCCTTCAATTGAAACAGAAGTGCTGAATTCAAAGATTGAAGAAGCAGAAAAAGAAGCAATAAACGTGTTTTCCAAAAACCTTAAAAACCTGCTTTTGTCCCCTCCTGCTGGTGAAAAGATGATTATGGGCGTGGATCCGGGATTCAGGACAGGTTGCAAGGTTGCAATTATAGATAAAAACGGGAATTTTAAGGAATATAAGCCAATATTTCCTCATGAACCCCAGAAACGTGTCGCAGAAGCAGAAGCCATACTCCTTGATTTCATTAAAAAATATAATATAGAGCTTATTTCCATTGGTAACGGCACAGCCTCAAAGGAAACCAGCTCCTTTATAAACACAATTATCAAGAAGAATAACCTTAACGCTAAATCAATAGTTGTGAACGAAGCAGGTGCGTCGATTTATTCCGCATCTGATGTGGCGATTAAGGAGTTTCCCGACCTTGATGTAACCGTCAGAGGCGCAATAAGTATAGGAAGACGGTTGCAGGACCCACTTGCCGAGCTGGTCAAAATTGAGCCCAAATCAATAGGGGTAGGACAGTACCAGCACGATGTAAACCAGGTTCAGCTTAAAAAAACGCTGGAGCTGACTGTAGAATCCGCTGTTAATTACGTGGGGGTAGAACTTAACACTGCTTCCGCTGAGTTATTGTCGCATGTTTCAGGTATTGGCAACGTCCTTGCTCAAAATATAGTGAAATATAGAAAAGAAAACAAAGAATTTAAAAACAGAAAGCAGCTTTTAAAAGTTACAAAGCTGGGAAGTAAGGCATTTGAGCAATGCGCAGGATTTTTAAGAATAAGAAACAGTGAAAATCCGCTTGATAATTCCGCCATCCACCCCGAAAGCTATCATATAGTTGAAAAAATGGCAAAAAACCTGAACGTTTCAACGGAAAAACTCATTGGTAACCAGGAATTAATATCAAAAATCAAGCTATCTGACTATGTAACAGAGCAAATAGGGATGCCAACGCTCCAAGACATTATTGCTGAACTTAAAAAGCCAGGACTTGATCCAAGGAAAGAGTTCTCCAGTCTGGAATTCAGCTCGGAAATTAACGAGATTAAAGACTTAGAAATAGGCATGGAACTTGACGGCGTAGTCACAAATGTGACTAATTTTGGAGCGTTTGTTGATATTGGTGTGCATCAGGACGGACTGGTGCATATTTCAAAGCTCAGTGACAGGTTTGTTTCAAATCCCTACGACATTGTGTCAGTAGGAGACACTTTAAAGGTCAGGGTCATTTCTGTAGATAAACAGTTAAAGCGGATTTCCCTTGAGCGAGTGGTTTAATCATTAAGCTTTGCTTAAAAAATCGAGGTTTTACCAAAAAATCCTGTATTATATAAATATATAAATGATTTATATAACAAAAAAGGAGATTGATTAATGGCTTCCTTTTGGAACACAAAATCAGTAGAGAAGGCTCTTTTTAATTACAAGATGAGCCAGAGATACAGGTTTGGCCTGCATAATTTTGCTGAGAGCAAAAAAAATCATGAAGAATTAATGGAAAACATGCTTGAAAAAGACTTTGTACAGAGCATTAAGGCCCCTATTTAAATCTTCTTCTGATTTATTTGTTCTTTCATTTTTTTGTATAAATAATCTATTATTGATTTTATTTCACTTTCGGATATCTCAGGATTATCGTCAGGGTAAAGGTGATAAAGTTTTTGATAAGTGTTTATCTTGGAATAAGCTGCTTCATAGTTTTCCATTTTTTCTAAAGTCCTTGCATAATGCAAATATACAGATTTGTATGTAGGGAAACAATTTATAACTTGTTCATAAATAGGTATAGCTGCACTGTATTGCTTTTGTTTATATAGTTCCAGCGCTTCATTAACCTTATCTTCCGCAACCTGGAACTTGGCCCGTATTCTTTTTTCCACAGGTTCAATTTCTTCATTGTGATAATATGTTTTTTGCAACTCTTGCAGGACTAGAATAGCTTCATAGTAGTTATTGTCGTAGGTTAAATATTTTAAAACCTTAAATTTTTCATAATTTGAGAGCTTCATTTCAAGAAGCCTTAGAAGCTTGCTGTGGCATTCTTCGTAGTTGCCAAGCAGGAATTCTGCCCTTACCTCGTTTAAAAGGTCATAATACTCAAATGATTCGGTAATTGATAAATTTATCAGCCTTTGCCTTACTTTTTCAGGAATCTTTCGCTCGTTAATCATCTGGAATTTCAACAGGGCTATTTCATTCATATTATTGGGTTCTGCTTTTATTATGTAGATAGCGTCAGATGTAAAGTTTCCTGAACTCACATACCCTGCTCTCCATTTTAAATAATACAGCTCTGCAAGCCCGGCAACAGCGCTGGTATTTTGGGGATTTTTTTCAAGAAGCTTTATATAAAGGTCTCGCGCCTCTGTGTACTGGTCAAGCATAAGGTAATAATCAGCTTTCATTAAATCGCGCAAATTTTCATCCACGGTTTCGAACAGGTCTTGAGTCGTACTGGTTTGGGCCTGGTTTTCCTTGTAAGATACTTTTATTAAAGCATCAAGGCGTTCCTGAGCTTCTGAAAGGTCGGGTTTCAATCTTAAAGCCGCAAGATAGCTTTGCTGTGCTTCTTTTATTTCTCCTTTTTGTTCAAGCATTACTCCCAGGGTATAATGTGCCCTGTAAAAAGAGTTTCGGCCTGCTTTTACTGATTTTTCAACATATTTTTCCGCTTTGTCATACTCGTTGGTTTTATAATAATACTGGCCTATTTCATAAAGTGCTTCCGGGTTGTGGAAGCTTAATTCCTGGGCTTTAAGGATTTCATCTTTTGCTTTATTTCTTTGCATATTTTTAGAATAAGCTTCAGCTAAACCTATATGGGACATAGGGTTTCCCGGGTCATACTGGGAGGCCATAAATAGATGGTCAAAGCTGTTTCTTAAATTTTTCTGCCTTTGATCTGATTGATCTGATGTAAGGGCCATATCCATGTATATATATCCAAGAGCAGTATAGGCCGCGCTGTTTTTAAAATCCAGTCTAAGCGCGTCTTTAGCCATTTTTTCTGCTTCATTAAGCTGGCCGGTTTTTCTTAATAACTCTGCGCCGAGCACATAAACCTTGGGCTCGTTGGGATATGCTACCAATAGCTTGTTCAATTCCAGCATGGCATCGGTGTATTGTTCATTTTTAAGGTAATATTCAACGCTTTTAACTGAATCATTGCGTACAGATCCCCTGAGGCTGTGGGAAATATCTCCGGCAGCACAAACTGTCGAAGTCATAAAAAGGCAGAAAAATATTAAGAGGATTTTTTTGATAGTGGTCATAGGCTAATTATATATTTATTTTACTGATAAGTTAATCAAGAGCAATTTCTTATATTGAGCTGTTTTATAAAAATAGGTAAAAAGAAAAAATAATGAGTATAAAAATAATAGCCCCGTTTAAAAGAATAATTGATGCAAGAATACCTATTGTAAAAATTGGTAATGCAAGATTTACCAGGATTGAAGCTGATGTTATGGAGTATGTAACCCGCAGGGGAAAAGAAAGAGGGGTGGAAATTCTTCGAGTTATTAACAAAAAAAGGAGATTGGAAGACTTAAGGGACTTTTGTAATGAAAGTAAACATAGTGTTGGTATTCATTCATGGGCAACGGATTTTACTAATTCAACTTTAATTCATAATCATCCAAATGGATTTCCTGTATCAGTAAGTGATATTTCCTTTATGATGCACAATTGCGCAAGAAAAATAATTGCTACAACGCCATGCGGTGGTTTTTCACTTATGAAACAACCAAAAGTATCTCGTGACCTCTGGAGACGACCTAAACCCGATTTTAGTACTTTAGGGAAATTAAGAAATGAGTTGGATACAAAAAAGTGCGAATTAGGGTTAGATAAAGAGACTATATTAAACTTAGATGAAAAAATAATTAAGGAATACATTGATTTTGCTATTCCGCAGCTACAAAAATTCGCCAATGAGGTTGGATTTACGTTTAAACATAAATTAAATCTCTAACACTCGTAATTAAATGAAGGTTTATAAAAGTCCTAATTTATTATAAAATTCAAATTATGACAAAAAATAAAGATCTTCCTGAACAGCGTTATCAAATAATACTTTTTGAGGATAAAAACATCCGCCGTATCTGGAATGAGGGGGAATGGTTTTATTCTGTTGTCGATTTTGTTGGCATTTTAACTGATAGTAAAGACCCAAAAGATTACTGGCATAAAGTAAAAAAGAGAGAGGCGGAAAATGGAATTGAACTATCGACAATTTGTCGACATTTGAAACTTTTAGCACCAGATGGCAAAATGCGTCTTACCGATGTTGCTAACAATGAAGCTCTGTTTAGAATTATCCAGTCCATACCCAGCAAAAAAGCAGAACCTATTAAATTATGGCTTGCCCAGGTCGGCAGGGAACGGCTTGAAGAAATCCAAAACCCGGAACTTGCAATGCACAGGATGCAGGAAGAATATAAAAAACGTGGTTATGATGAAAAATGGATTGACGTTCGCATTAGGGGTATTATTACCAGAAAAGAACTAACCGACCAGTGGAAACAGCGGGGAGCTGAAGAAGGCAAGGAGTATGCGATTTTAACTAATGAAATGACAAGGGAAACCTTTAATTTAAATATAAAAGATTATAAGGAGCATAAGACACTTGATTCTAAAGAGAATCTCAGAGATCATATGACTCCTATGGAATTGATTTTAACTATGTTAGGCGAGGAAACAGCGAAAGAAATCCACGAAAGTAGAGATTCACAAGGATTTGATGAATTAAAAACCGATGTGACAGACGCAGGTAAAATTGCAAAGAAAACCCGCCTTGAAATTGAGGAGAAAACAGGTAAAAGAGTTGCTTCTTCAGATAATTTTTTGAATTTAAACACTGAAAAAGTTGAATTCATAGAAAAAAGTCCTGATTTATTATAGAATTCATATTATGAAAGTTTTTGTAATAAGTTCGGGCGGAAAGGCGCATTCCCTCGTTTGGAAGCTGGTTCAAAGCCAGCGGGTCAGCGAAGTTTTCTGCACCTTTAATAACGCTATAATGCCTAAATTGGCTACAGTAGTGGATATAAGGGAAAATAACTCTGAAGAATTATATAAATTCATAAAAGAAAACAAAATAGACCTGACAATTATTGATTCTACAACAACAGGCGTGACCGGGTTGGCTAACAAGCTGAGGCAGGAAGGCATTAACGTATTTGGTCCTGATAAAGACTCCTGCAAACTCCAGCTTCAAAAAGGGTTTACAAAAAAATTCCTGTATAAACATAAAATCCCGACACCCACTTTTGCTGTATATGATAAGGAATCTCAGGCATTAGCATACGCAAGAACCGCCCAATACCCGCTGGTAGTTAAATTTGACTCAAGAGTGCCAGGACTTGGCAGTATAGTATGTGAATCCTTTAATGAAGCAAAAAACGTGATTTCGTTTTGTTTGAAAAATTTTTACAAACCTGTGGTGCTGGAAAATTTTATTTCAGGGAAATTCATTTCGTTCCAGGTTATTACTGATGGCTACGATGCAGTACCCTTACCGGTTTCTTGTGTTTGCAAAAAAGCAGAGGATGGAAATGCAGGCCCCAACACTCAGGGCATGGGCGCATATTCTCCGGTATCTTTTGTTAACCGGGAGCTTGAATCAGAAATGGCTCAGAAAATTTTCTTTCCTTTGATTGATGCTTTAAATGCAGAAAAATTAACCTTCGCAGGAGCGTTAAAAGCTAATATAGTGATTGATGAGAAAAATAATCCCTATCTTATAGGGATAGATGTTGGATTTGCAGATCCTGAAACTCAGACAGTATTGCCATTAATAAAGGAAGACTTGTTCGAGGTTTTAATGGCAGCCTCTATAGGTGCTCTTGGAGATACATACGAACTCCTTAACACTGGCGATGAGCATTCTGTTTGCGTAAATCTTGTCTCAGAAGGTTATCCTGGCGAGTACAAGAAAGGCTTTGTAATAGAAGGGCTGGAAGAAATTGATGATGATAACACGATTATTTTCCATGCTTATACAGGAAAAAATGTTTACGCAGAAACAGTAACCTCAGGCGGCGTGGTGCTGAGTGTGGTTTCAACCGCTTCCACATTAAACAGGGCGCAGGAGCTGGTTTATGAATCGGTTGATTTGATTAAGTTTGATGGTATGAAATACAGAAAAGATATTGCAAAGCTAAAGGTTCCAACTTTGTAAATTTTTATTAAGCAGGTGTTAATATTCCTTATTCAGAGACTTTAAACCTAAAAAGGTTAATTAAATTCTGGAAAGGAAATAATATGTTAAACACTATCGCTCCATATTGTGCTCAGGTAAAAACCGCACAAAAGGCTGCATTTAAAGGAAGAGAAACAGCCAAGGACAATAAAGGTATTGCTGAAGAATTTGGTAAAATTTTGTGCGGTAAAGAAAGACCTGACAAACAAATGGAAAAGATGCAAGAATGTCTGGCTGAAAAAGGATATGGAGAACTTGCAGAAGCTTTTGGAAGACAAATTAAATTTGTGGAAATTAAGGTAAGACCAAAACAAAAAAGTACTGCTAACTAGCAGGACTTTTTTTTGTAACTTGTTTATTTGATAATTAAATCCATGAAAGATTCAGTCAAAGCCGTAATTTTAGCCGCCGGGAAGGGAACAAGAATGAAATCCTCCCTGCCTAAAGTCCTGCATAAAATTTTAGGCAAAACTATTATTGAACGAGTCGTTCGTGCAGTTTTAAAACTTAAAAACACAACGGAAATCATAGTAATAACCGGCTATAAATCTGAAGAAGTACAAAATTCTTTAAAAAACTACCCTGTGACAGCTATTTTACAGGAACCACAACTCGGCACAGGCCATGCAGTTGCGCAGGCAAAAGATAACCTTGCGGGTTTTGACGGTACGGTGTTGATAACTTGTGGCGATACTCCTTTATTAACCAGCGAAACCCTGGCAGAATTCGTGAAATTCCATAAAGGTTCAGGCTCTTGCCTTACAGTTATGTCTGCTATTTTTGATGACCCGACGAACTACGGCAGGATTATCAGAAATCTTCAGGGAAACATTGAAAAAATTGTGGAAGAAAAAGACGCAAACAGTACGGAAAAAGCTGTAAAGGAAATTAATGCAGGTGTGTACTGCCTGGACTGGAAACATGTAGCTTCTGCATTTAATGAACTTACTAATAACAACCAACAGGGCGAATATTATCTCACGGATGTCGTTGATTGGGTAGTTAGAAAGGAACTGAAGGCGTCGATTTATACCCTGAAAAATAATTATGAAATATTCGGTATTAATTCGCAAAAACACCTTGCAGAAGCAATCAAAATCCTGAATACGCTCACAATTGAGAAATTAATGGACGAAGGCGTCACTTTTATCTCGCCGGAAAACACTCTTATTTCACCGGAAACCGTCATAGGAAAGGATTCTATAGTGTATCCGGGCTGTGTTATTGAAGGGGAAAATATTATTGGTGAAAATTGCATTATAGGGCCGTTTGCGCACTTGAGGGACGGCGTTGATATCGCGTCAAATGTCAGGATAGGTAATTTTGTGGAAGTGAAAAAATCTACTATAAAAGAAAATACAAATGTCGCCCATTTAAGCTATGTGGGCGATTCCGTCCTTGGCAAAAATGTAAACATAGGCGCAGGAACAATTACAGCGAATTATAACGCTATAACTAAAGAAAAAAGCATAACTACTATAAAAGATGATGCCAAAATTGGCTCAAATTGTGTACTTGTTGCGCCAATAACAATAGAAAAAGGCGCTAATGTGGCGGCAGGCTCGGTTATAACAAAGGATGTGCCTGAATACTCATTGGCAATTGCACGGGGTAAACAACAAATTGTTGAGAAGTGGGTAGAAAAAAAATTAAAAGCAATATTAAATAATGGAGGTAGTAATAGTGGTATTGGAATTGAGTGAAATGGAAAGACAGGAAGTAATGAAATCAACACGTGATATTAAAATTTTTTCAGGCCGCGCACATCATACTCTTGCAGAGGACATAGCCACCCACCTTGGCATTGACCTTGGCACTATACAGATAAAAAACTTTAGTGACGGCGAAATTTACGTTAGGGTTCAGGAAAGTATAAGAGGCGATGACGTTTTCATAATACAATCCCTGTGCGATCCTGTTAACAGAAACCTTATGGAACTGCTTATAATGCTTGATGCGTTTAAACGTGCAAGTGCTAAGAATATAACTGCTGTAATACCTTATTATGCTTACGCAAGGCAGGACAGAAAAACTTCAGGCCGCGAAGCTATAAGTGCAAAGCTTGTTGCAGATTTGTTGTGGCAAGCAGGAGCAACAAGGGTAGTTGCAGTTGACTTGCATACTGGCCAGCTACAAGGCTTTTTCAATACATTGGTTGATCATGTGCTTGTCAGGCCTGTTTTAATTGACTATCTGCAAGATAAAAACTATAACCCTGATGAATTAGTAATGGTAAGTCCAGACGCAGGCGGAGTGGAAAGAACCAGAACTTATGCAAAATATCTTAACTGTCCTATCGCTATTGTTGATAAACGGCGTCAGGAACACAATGTGGCGGAAGTGGAAAATCTTATCGGTGATGTAAAAGGCAAGACAGCTATCCTGGTTGACGATATGATAGATACAGCAGGTACCATCTGTGCAGCAGCAAACCTTTTGATGAGAGAGGGAGCAAAAGAAGTTCTTGCATGTGCTGCTCACCCTGTATTTAGCGGGCCAGCATTAGAAAGGCTGGAGCACAGCGTATTGAGTGAGGTTATAGTCACAAATACAATTCCTCTTAAGCAAACCGCCCCGAGAAAGATCGTTCAGCTAAATATAGCTACGCTTTTAGGAGAGGCAATCAAGAGGATTCACTTTAACAGGTCAGTTACAGACCTTCTGGAAAATTACAACAGATAATAAACTATAATCTAGGGTAATTTAAATATTTTTATTTATGCTACAATAATATTAAGGCCGTGCTACACGGGGAACTAGCGATGCCCTGTACCTGCAATCGCTTTAGCAGGGTGGACAGCCTGCCAGGAGGCTCGATCGGTTACGGTCGGCAAAGATACTTAATCAATGAAGGTTTGGTCTGACGCGGCGAAGACCGGTGAACCGGGTCAGGGCGGAAACGCAGCAGCCATAAACCAGGATTTTCGGGTGTTGTCAGAGCGCCGGACTGGAGGTTAAGTTCTTTGTACCACGTGACTGGTCCTGTCAAAGGTAGGGCACGGCTCTTTTTAATTTACTAACGTTTTTTGTCTGCTTTCGGACCTGCTTACAGAATTTAAAAACTCGAATAATTTTGCATAAAACCAGCTATGCTCATTATGTCCACCCTCATGCGAGAAAAATACCTCTGCTTTGGGGCATAAAGCTGCAAGTTTCGCTGTCATTTCTACTGGCACAATATTATCTAGCATAGCATGAGCTAATAGTATAGGAGATTTTATCTTCGCTATTTTTTCAATTGTTCGGTATTCGTGATGAAGCGGAATAATATTTTTTATGAGAAAATGTGTCGGATAATTACTGTAGTCTGATTTTAACCCCATATAAATCCTGTGAAGCAGGTGGCTGGCCATATCCCTGATGTTGGTAAAAGTGCTTTGCAGTATAACAGCTCTGAAATTCTTATTTTTTGGGTCATTTTCCGAGGCTATTTGTGTGACTAGAGCCCCACCGAGAGACAATCCCCACAACACCATTTTTTCCTCAGACGTGTTTTTGTTTTCCCTTAAATACTTGATGGCAGCCCTTAAATCCTGATAAAGTCCCCTTTCGTTAGGCCTGCCTGTGCTTTTGCCGTATCCTCTATAGTCTATAGCCAGCACCCCGTACCCGTTTTCCTGAAGCAATCTGAATATTTCATTGTAAAAGCTAATATTGCCGCCATTACCGTGACAGAATACAACAGTAATATCTCTGCTTGTTGGCTCCGAATACCAGGCATTTATCACAATATTTTTTTCTACAGGAATAAAAACATCCTCATATGCAATATCTACAGAAAAAAGCTGTCTTGAAGGGTAATAGAGCCTGCTTTTCATACAAAATGGTACAGATAAATAAAGTACTGCACCTGTGAACAGGACAAATTTTATAATGTTTATAGTTGTTTCATCCATTTTTATTTCCTTAGAAGATTGTAAAAAATACCGTCATTAATAGCCCTATAACCCAGCAGTAAATGGCAAAGGCATGTAATTTATTTTTGCTTATAAAAATAATGAAATATTTTATACAGTAATACCCTACAACTGCTGCGACAAGTGTTCCGGCTATAATAGCAGTCCAGTTAAAGCCTGTAAATCCCCCATTCATCCCAAGTTCAAGGGAATGAAAAATCCCCGCAAGGGCAATTACCGGTATGCTTAAAAGAAATGAATACCTTGCCGCTGTTACCCTATCCAGTCCTGTAGCGAGCCCTGCGGCAATAGTAGCTCCTGATCGGGAGAGTCCTGGTGCAACTGCGAGCCCTTGCGCTATACCTATAATTAACGCCCGCTTCCATCCTATTAAATTTTCTTTTTTGGTTATTTTTTGTGAAAGATATTCGGTTGAATAAAGCAGAGTACCTGTGATCATAAGGATAATCCCCACGATTGAAGGAGTATGGACAAGGGCTTCAAAGTGATCTTTTAATGGAAATGCCACAAGCACAGTTGCAAATGTACCCATTATTATGTAAAGAGGGATTTTTTCCTCGTTTCCGGGTTTTAGCAGTCTGGCTATGTCTTGCCGGAAATATATCAGCACTGCAACAAGTGTACCAATGTGCAGCATTATGTCGAAAAATATTTCCTCGCTACCGCCGCTGGAGAGTGGTTGGCCGGTAAAAAACTTATAGATTGATGAAGTTAAAACAAGGTGTCCTGAGCTGCTTACGGGCAGGAATTCTGTTAATCCCTGTACAACACCTGTTATTAGTGCCTGAATGATGTCCAAATTTGCCATTTTTTTCTCCTTTTATCTAGATATATTTCTAACTTAACGATATAATAAAAATGCTTTAATAATAATTATAAAGGTTATTATATAGAAAGGTTAATATATGGAAAGTCAACGCAGAT
>MFRL01000084.1 GCA_001784565.1 Candidatus Melainabacteria bacterium GWF2_37_15 | reverse complement strand
AAATTCTCTCATTTATCTGTCCTCCTTTCTCAAGGAAAACAGATTTTATGAAATTTTTAATCCGTCACTTTAACTTATGCCACTACCAAAATATGTACTGCGCCGCTTTTAAAAAAGTTATATATTGAAAGCACATTCATATTAGAAGAATTTAAAATAGTAATGCCCGCCAGAGGCGGGCATTACTATTAATAAAGCTTATTTTTATGCCTTAATGTCGTACAGCGCATTAACTATTGCCGGATCCCATTTTACTCCGGCTTCTTGTTTTATAGTGCTTAAAACTTCTTCTTTTACTAAAGACTTTCTATATGGCCTTTCGGAAATCATAGCCTGATATGCATCCGCAACAGCAATTATTCTAGCTCCAAGCGGTATACTCATGCCTGCCAAGCCTTCTGGCACACCTTTTCCATCCCATCTTTCCTTGTGATAATGAACATAAGGTATAACTTCTGATAAAAAATTAATTTTCATCAGCATATTCACGCCAATATTAGGATGGTTCTGGAGTTTATCCCAGGTTTCCTTGCATGGTTTGCCTGTACTGGAAAAAACATCCTCCGACAGGCTTATCTGGCCAATATTGTGCAATAAACCCGCATAATATATTAAATCTGTTGTTTTTTCATTTAATTGAAGATATTCGCATATTTTCCTTGCCAGCTCTGCAACATTTCTTGAATGCTCTCTTGCCTGGCGTTTCACATCAACAGCTTTTGCAAGTATTTCGACAAATTTCTGCTGGTCATCTCCCAGATCGCCAATACTGGCGGTTAACTCAGCACGAAGTTGCCTTAATTCCGCAATGTCCGCATTTTCATTTTTAATAGCTTCTTCTGTCTGCTCAATTAATTTTTGCAGCCTCATTGAAGTTACAAACAGACTGGCAGTTATTTCAAGAAGATTTATAAGCTCTTTAGATATTTTTTTGCCGGTTTTATTCTCAACGCTTATAACACCGACATTTCCCCAGTTATTAACAAGTGGAACAGCAAGTATATCATCGCTTTCCATTATTTCGCCATGAAGAAATGATTCAACTATAGAATTATTTTCCTCAGAAATTGATAAAGACACTTTTTTCTCATCAGGCATTGAACTGCCCATTTGTAACAGGTCAACCGGGTTCATGTCTATATTTGCAGAACTTCTGATGAATTCAGGAGTCAAATATATTCTGCAAACATCCACATTTACCATCTGAGAAATGGTTTTTGCAACAGCATTATAAATAATATGCTCTTTTTCACTGTCATAACCAAGCAGTGTAAGTGTTTTATCAAGAGAATATATGGAAATCAGCTCTTTAAGCTGCCCTTTTAACTTGCTAATTTTATCTTTGACCGAGGTGTCGATTTTAGTGAGCAAATCCTTTGAAATAAGGTGCTCAGTCATAAAATCGCCCATATTTAAGGCAAATATCGCCTCAAGAGGATCATTTTCCAGCTCAATGGATGTTTTTCTACTGTTTTGGCTCAATCTGAGTGCCTCCAAACTAACTTTTTCAATCCTTCAGTTCTTTATTCTTCCAATCCTTCTGAATTAATAATTATATCGGATGAATCAGAAAAAACTTTGATAAATTTTATTTTTATTTATTTCTTTATTATTTTTTGGGCAGTACTTCAAGTTATAATGTTCTTACACTATGAAAATTAATTCTAAAATAAAACTCGGACTCATAAATTTTACCAACTGCCTTCCCTTAAACTATACCCTCGAAAAATGGCAACTAGAAAATATTGAGTTAGTATACGGCACCCCTGCACAATTGAATCAGTTAATGCATGAAGGGAAAATACATGCTGCGCCGGTTTCCTCCATTGAATATTTGAAAAACAAAAATAAATATAAATTAATTGAAACTGCCTGTATAAGCTCGGACGGGGAATGCAGAAGCGTTATCCTTTTTTCTCAAAAAGAAATGAAACAAATTAAAAAAATAGCTCTTCCAAATGATTCAGCTTCCTCCATTGCTATGCTAAAAATTATTATGAAGGACCACGATATTACTTATAATGAACATAATTATAATAATATAAGTCCTGATAACGATGCAGTCCTGTTTATCGGTGATAATGCCCTGATAAGGAATAATACGGGTGAATCCTGTTTTTCCTATGATTTAGGGAAATTATGGAAAGACCTGAACGGTTATCCAGCAGTATTCGGCACCTGGGTAAAACAAAAAGATGATTTTGAGGAGCTGGATAATTTAATACCTCAAGCAATTGAAACAGGACTTGGATTATACTTTAATGAGGTATTAGAGTTCGCATCTGTTAACCTTAAATTACCAAAAGAGATAATTGAGGATTACCTAACCTCTAAAATTAAGTATAACTTTACAGAAAGGCATAAAAAAAGTCTTGAAAAATTTGAAGAATTATACAATAACAATTTTTCTAATCATAATAACATTTGTAATCTTAGGCTATAACCGTGATAATTACCACTCCCAGAGCCCGGTAGAATACATCATTTCAAATGTTGAAGGGATAGACGATTCCCCTAAAGGAGTTTTTCGCAGGGCATGGAGGCTTATTAAAAATAATTATGTTGATGAAACCTGTAATCACCAGGATTGGAACAGGTGGAAAAAAAGATATGAAAAAAATATAGAAACCTATACCGATGCGCATATAGCCATAGAGACAATGCTGGAAAGCCTTGATGATCCTTATACAAGATTTTTGACCAAAGAAGATTTTGAAGAGCAGGATATGAATATTGATGCAAGACTTCAGGGCATTGGCGTTCATATTACTGAACTTGACGGAAAGATCCTAATAATTAGTGTTATTGATGAATCACCAGCACAAAATTACGGCCTAAAAGACAAAGACGAAATCGTAAAAATAGATTCCACTCCAGTTAAAGGACTTCCCCTTAAAAATGTGGCTGAATTAATACGGGGAGAACAAGGAACCTCAGTTAAACTGACCATTTTACGAAATGACAAAACCCTTATTAAAAATATAAAAAGAGAAGAAATTAAGATTAAAACTGTTAAATCCAAAATGCTTGATAACAATATTGCATATATTAGAATATCGAGCTTTATCAGCATGGATACAGCAAATGAGTTTAAAAATGCGCTGGAATCCCTTAAAACTGCTGATGGGCTGGTAATTGATGTAAGAGGAAACTATGGCGGACTTCTCACTAACGCTGTTTACATATCCAATATGTTCCTGGATAAGGGAAATATAGTAAGTATAGTGAATCGTAATGGAGATAAACAGGATTTTACCGCTGTGCCGGAAGATGTTATAACTCAAAAACCAGCTGTAATCCTTATAGATGAAGCTTCAGCCAGTGCTAGCGAAATATTCAGCGGAGCTATGAAAGACCATAAAAGAGCGGCTCTTGTAGGGGAAACAACATTTGGAAAAGGTAAAGTACAAATGATACTTAAACTTCCTGATGATTCCGGGATAAACCTTACTGTAGCCAAATACCTTACTCCATCTGGCACGGATATAGACCATAAAGGAGTAAGACCGGACTATATGGTCGAAAATGAGGCAGATGAGCAAAAGAATGATGATGATGTATGCCTGAATAAAGCCGTAGAAATTCTATTAAAGGAAAACAAAAAATAATTTACAAAACTTAATAATACTTTTAAAATTGTTTTTTGATGTTAACATATTATTAATTATATTAAGATAAGTAATGGCTAAGAGGTTGAGTATAAGTGACTGATAGATTTAGTGCAACAAGAATGGATGATAGCCTGAAAAGCGCATCTTCCCAAATGATAAGCCAGGCAAATATTAAAGTAGTGGGTGTTGGCGGCGGTGGCGGGAATGCTGTTAACCGAATGATAGCAGCAGGACTTACCGGCGTTGATTTTTGGGTGGCAAATACTGACGCCCAGGTTCTTACGATGTCCAGCGCAAAAAGCAGAATACAACTTGGCGAAAAACTGACAAACGGGCTGGGAGCAGGCGGAGATCCTTCAAAAGGCGAAAAAGCCGCTGAGGAAAATCGTGATGAAATTATGATGGCTATTGATGGCGCTGATATGGTGTTTATTACTGCCGGTATGGGTGGTGGCACAGGTACTGGCGCAGCTCCTGTTGTTGCACGTATCGCTAAAGAACTTGGAGCGCTTACTGTTGGTGTTGTAACAAAACCTTTCAGCTTTGAAGGCCGCCGCAGAATGAACCAGGCTAACCAGGGTCTTGAAGAACTTAAAGAAAATGTAGACAGTTTAATAATTGTTCCTAATGATAAATTAATTGAAGTCGTAGAAAGAAGAACTACAATAAAAGAAGCATTCTACGTGGTTGATGAAATACTCCTCCGTGGTGTACAAGGTATATGCGACATAATAACAGTTCCCGGACTTATTAACGTTGACTTTGCTGACGTTAAATCTGTAATGCAAATGTCAGGTTCAGCTCTTATGGGCATAGGCCGTGGAAGCGGAGAAGGCAGAGCTCTTGAAGCAGCCAGGATCGCTATTAATTCACCTCTGTTAGAAACAACTATTAAAGGAGCCAGCGGCGTAATATTCAACATCACCGGCGGCGCTGATATGACTATTCACGAAGTATACGAAGCAGCAGAAGTAATTCACGAATCTGTACTTGATGATGCTATTGTAATATTCGGTGCTGTAGTGGATGAGAGAATACAAGGCGAGATACAGATTACTGTAATAGCAACAGGATTTGATCTTCAGCCACAAACTGTGAAGAAAAAAGCAGAAGATCCTTTCTCAGTTTTCCATCCAGGAGAATCAATACTTAATTCTCCTTTAAAAAAGAAAAATATGAAGGAAACAGCAAGTTCAATGCTTGATATTCCTGAATTTTTAAGAAAATCATATTAATTTTTAAAGTTTGTTGAATGGGAACTGCTTCGCAGTTCCCATTCAACATTTATTGATAGTTGCAGTTATTTTTTAAATATGATATAATGTAACTAAAATTAGTTGCAATTGTGTTTTAAATTTGGTAATATAAAATAGTAAAATCGTCATGCTGAACTTGTTTCAGCATCTTTCCAGCGTGCAGCTGCAAGCGTCATCCTGAGCGAAGCGAAGGATCTTATAAGCGCCGCTGGAAAGATTCTTCGGGCTAAAGCCCTCAGAATGACATTCCACATTTGCAAGATCCCGAAACAAGTTCGGGATGACGGAGAAAAAGGAGGGCTTATTATGAAAAATTTAATGGAATACAAAGGCTATTTAGGTTCTGTAGAGTATAGCGAAGAAGATGATTGTCTTTTGGGGAAAATACAGGGAATTAGAAGTCTTATAAGCTATGAAGGACAAACTGTACAGGAATTAAAAAATGATTTTCATGCAGCTGTAGATGAATATCTTGAACATTGTGATGAAGTTAAGAAAGAGCCAGAAAAACCTTTTAAAGGCGGTTTTAACGTAAGAATTAATCCTGAATTACATAGAGCAGCTTATGTTTTTGCACAGCAGCATGAAACAAGTTTAAATAATTTTGTAGCTGAAGCAATAGAAGAAAAAATTAAAAAAGAGAAAAAGTCAGCTTAACTCTAACATTTTTGGTAAAAAAATGATGAAACAAGGTTAAAACCAAGCTGTTTGTAATTATTAATTCGCTCAGTTGTGCCGATAAAAAGCATACCGTCCGGGTTTAAGCTGTCATAAAAGTTTTTATACAGCTTTTCCTTTGCTTGCTCTGTAAAATAGATAACTACATTTCTGCACAGAATTAAATGAAACCGCTTCTCAAAACCATTATTTAAAAGATTATGTTTTTTAAAACTTACCTTTGAGCGGATTTCTGAACAAAGCTGGAACGTTCCGCAGGATTCGTCCATTGTGAAATAATTTTTGTACTTATTTAATATATTTTCACTTACTTCATATCTTGAATATACGGCTTTTTTCGCTCTTTCAATAATATTTTCATCAAAATCAGTGGCAATAAGAATACATTTATCGAGGATATTCATTTTATGCAGAATAATAGCAATACTATATATTTCCGCACCGGAGGAGCAGCCTGCTGACCATATTTTTAAGTTCTTTCCATGCTTGTTTATTAGCATTGGAATGATTTCATTTTCCAGCTCAGTAAATTTATCTTCATTTCTGAAAAACTCTGTTACATTTATAGTAATCATGTCAATAAATTCAGTAAGTTTTTCCTTATCTGACTCTAATATACTGTAATACTGGTCAAGATCAGGAATATTATTCCTCTGCATTAAAAGAGTAATTCTTCTTTCCAATTGAGTGTTTTTATAATTAAAAAGGTCAAGTTTAATAAGTTGTGAAACCTTTTTCTTGAAGATTTCTATGGATGTCATAGTTCCTGAATTCGTTGTTCAGGACTTATTATGTTGGTAATTCTAAGACCAAAATTATCTTCAATAACTACAACTTCCCCTTTAGCTATTAATTTACCGTTAGCATAAAGATCCACGGACTCTCCTGCGACTTTATTCAACTCTATAATTGATCCTCTTGTCAATTCAAGAACATTTTTAATTGGTAATTCTGTCCTGCCTAATTCCACAGTAAGTTCAAGCTGAACATCCATAACCAAATTTAAATTTCGGTTTGTTTCCCCTAAAACATTTTGTACCTTATCAAGGGCAGAAAATTGTACGGGCTGCACAGTTACCTGCTGTTGGGGTTGAAGTTGAGGCTGAGCCTGGATAGGTGGAGGAGATTGAGGCATTGGAGCAGGTGGTGGTGCTTGAGGCATTGGCGGTGGCGGTGGTGATTGTATAGGACTGGAATGAGCAGTGGAAGGGGCTGGGGATGATAAAGAATCCACAACAGACTCTGATTTTAAGCCATGTTTAAGATCGTCTGACATAGTTTTCATCATATCGGTAACTTCCGCTACCTGGGATTTTGCAGAAGCAACAGACATAAACTGTATAATTTCACTTTTTATAAGGTCACCAACTATTAAATTAAATTTAATGGTAATAATTGGCTTTGTAAGGAGATCCTTACTTAATTCCATTTGCTTTTGTTTTTCAAGTACCTTAATTTCAGGGGGAGATATTTTTATTTGAGTATTTAACATCTCTGAAAGGGTAGTGGAAGCTGTGCCTACCATCTGATTCATAGCTTCTCCCACAGCGCTGATCTGCAGTTCAGTTATTTCAGGCTTATCAATTTTTCCATTTCCTCCCATCATAAGGTCAGCTATAATAGCGCTGTCCTTTTGCTTTAACGCAAGTATGACGGTTCCCTGCAATCCTTTGGTGTAATTTACTTCAATTATTAAATGGTCTTCTTTTGCTACATAGGATTCCTGGATATTTTCAAAAATTTCAACAGTTGGAGCTGTAATTTCAACCCTGTTACCCAACAATTGGGACAAAGTTGTGGAAGCTGATCCCATAAAAATGTTTCCTACTTCACCGATAGTATCAATATCTTGGGCTGAAAGGATTTCTTCGTTACTCATGCTTTTTTATACCCCTTTTGTTTTGTATACTTTCAATACTTTTAACCGTATCCATTATTGTAATTGCATATTTATTTTTTCTTGTTCCCGGCCTCCCCAGAAACTTGGGTTTTTCGTTAACTTTCACAATTAAGTTATCATTTACTAAATTATCCAGCCTTAAAACATCCCCTTCTTTTAAATCAATAAAGTCCCCTACCGTTATGCTTGTACGCCCCAGCATAACGTTAATTTTAACATCAGAATTATTTATTTTATTCAGGATATTTTCCTTATCTTCAGGAGATGATTTTATGCCTTTGGAACGGAAAATATGCTGAGTGCTAAGCTGTCCAAGCACAGTTTCGAGAACAGGATAAGGGAAACATATACTTAATAAACCTGATTGTTTTTCAGCTATTTCGATTTCCAGTGTGGTTAAGGCTGTTATTTCACTTAAACTTGCAAGCTGAGGCAAAATTGCATTATTATCAACTCCAATAACTGTTCCCCTCACAGGGAAGACTCCTTTCCATGCTATTTCCAGAGTTTTTATAATTTTTTCAAAAATCTTTTTAACCAGTGCCTCTTCAATATCTGTCAGTTCTCTGGATTTCAAATCCCCTGTTCCTGTTCCTCCCAGCATTCTGTCTACAATGGAAAACGTAACTTCAGGGCTTATTATGAGTACTATTTGCCCGGGCAAAGGATTAAGCTCTAACACGCAAACTGTAACAGGGTTAGGCAGGGAACGGGTAAATTCTTCATAAGTAAGCTGGTCAACTGATACAACTTCCACACCCATAGTTAAACGCAAGTAAGCGCTCAATAAAAGTGAAAGTTGCCTTGAAAATTCCTTATGAATATCCTGTAAAGCCTTTAAATGGTCTTTGGAAAATTTATCCGGCCTTCTAAAGTTATAGAGCTTGTATCCTCTCCTGTCTTCATCAAAATTCTCAAGAAAAGATGAACCATAATTCTTGTCCAGCTCGCTTTCATCAAGATTGGCTGTCAAGTTAGATAAAAGATCATCTATTTCACTTTGTGAGAGTTTATTTGAATCGGACATTAAGTGGCCTCTCGGTTATTGAATAATAAATGTTCCAAAGCTGACCCTCATAACTTCTCTTTCGCCGGAGAAAATAGGGTCAATAGCTTCTTTAATCTGTTCTTTGGCAAGCTCCTTACCCGCCAAACTTGATAATTCCTCAGTTGTTTTTGATGATAAAACAGAAATGATCGCATCTCTTATTGCTGGTTTATATTGTTTCATTTCCTGTTCAATTAATTCAAGCGGGTCTGGCGGTTTTGCTCCATGACCGCCACCGTGTCCACCTCCACCGGAAGGGGCTTCCTCGGAGCCCGGATCATCTGGAGTTTTGGAAAGTTCAAGCGCAACGTTAACTTTAAGGTACCTTTTTGCGCTTGGGTCACTCAGATTTAAAATAAATTCTCCAAGATCAAGAATTATACCCTTTTCCGGCTTTTCTCCTTCTTCGCCTTCTTCCTCGCTTGCTTCTCCCTGGGTTGCTATTATTTCGTTAAGGTGTGCAAGCTTTGAACTTATAACACCATTCACTATAAAATAGTTTCCGCCGAGAAATAAAATACAAATAACAGCAGTAACAACCGTATTAACAATTATAAGCTTCTGGCCTGACAACAGACCGCCTCCACCGCCTCCGCTTTCAATTACGGGCATTTCCGGCACTTCTGCTTTTGGTTTTATTCCTTTTGGTTGTGTAGGTTTTACCATTTCTTCACTCCGTATCATAAGATGAACTTAATATAACAATATCGACTCTTCTGTTTAAAGCACGTTTCTGCTCTGAATCATTATCACCTAACGGCATATATTCACCGTATCCTATGGCAGATAGCTTTGCAGGCTGAAGGCCATGCTTTTCTATCAGATACCTGACCAGATTTGTAGCTCGTGAAGTTGACAATTCCCAGTTAGACGGAAACCTGGATGTTTCAATAGGAATATTGTCAGTATGCCCCTCAATTCTTATAGAATTAGGTACATTTTTTAGTGCTTCCGCTACAGTATCAAGCACTCTAGTTGATTCACCCTTTATTATATCAGATCCCGTGTCAAAGAGTACAGTATTGCTTAATCTGATAAGCAAACCCCGCGGCTCCCTTATAATTGACACGTTTTCTATTTTATTTAACTTTTCTTCAACAATTCCTTTAATATTTTCAAACTCTATTACTTCTTCCTTTATATTATTTTCCATTGCACTGAATGCAACTTTAATTTCTGTGGTCTTAAAAATTTCCACTAGATTTTCTTTTGACTGAAGATTAAAGACATTTTCCAGTGAATATGAAAATTCTTTAAGGTTATTAACATCCATTTGCGACAAGGCATACATTACCATAAAAAGGGCCAAAAGCATTGTTACGAAGTCTGCATAAGGAACTATCCAGCGATTTATGTATGCTTTATCCTGATTTAACAAATTGTTAAACATAATTTAACAGTTTTTCCCTTGCTATAGTTGGGTTTTCCCCTTTGTGAATTGACAATATGCCCTGGGTAATGAGCTTTTTATATAAGAGCTTTTCCCTGAGCCTGAAGCGAAGTTTTCCTGCAATCGGTAAAAATATCAGGTTAGCTGCGCCAACTCCATACAGCGTTGCCACAAATGCGGTAGATATACCATGACCCAGCTCAGCTGGGTTTTCTACGCTGCTCATTACCTGAATTAAGCCCAATACAGCACCTATTATTCCGAATGTAGGAGCATAGCCCCCAAGAGATTCAAAAAATATAGGTAAAACAAGTCCTTTTTCTTCTTCCATTTTAAGCTCAGAATTAAAAATTTCCTCAAGAACTGCTCTATCAGTTGTATCAATAGATAACCGCATGCTCTTTTTCAAGAATGGATCATTAATATCGTGAATCAAATGCTGGATTACCAGAATACCTTGCTGTCTTGCAATACCTGCAAGCTCGCCTATGTTGGCAATCATCCCATTAAAGTCTAATTTTTCTTCCCCGAAAATGTTTTTTAGCTCTTTTACTGCATTTGCAAAAACAGATATGGGGAAATTTATCATCCCGGCTGCCATAGTGCCACCGAGCACTATCAATGCGGCCTTTGGCTGAATGATTGATGAAACAGTACCTCCCTCAAGGAATAAAGCCCCAACTATTACCACAAACCCTATTAAAATCCCTGTTAAACTAGAAATATCCAAAGATAAACCGCCCTTCCCATACGTATACATGAAGAGCATACAGCGTTACAGGGCCTGTTATCATCCACTAAAAACATTAATTATACAGTAGCTTTCCTATAACACTTTTCCTGCAACCGTAAAGCATCTTCTTGGGGAATTTTTGTATATTCCAATGCTATTTGGTACATAGGTTGATTCTTTATTAATTTTTTCCTGGAACCTACATATGCACACTTTGCTGTAACCGGGTCTTTTAAATTGCTGTTCAGGTACATCATGCAGTTAATATTATGAAAATTGCCAAAAGGTTCTTCTGAAAGATAACTCAGCCCTGTTGCGCTGATATCATATGAGCTTACATTTAATACTTTTCTTTGCATGGAGTTTTTATTGAGATAATATTCCACATCTAGCCTTACGCCTAATCTAATCCTTTTAGACCTCCTTCTTTCCACCAGGTTGACGTTATAAGGCAAACTTATCTTAAGCATTGACTGAAAACCTGCCTGTTGCCCCAGAATCGTAGTCTGTCCGTATAATAAACCGTCACTTCTGTAAAAGACTATGCTTACTTCTGAATTAACAGGTAAATGATACTTTTCGCCCCCGAATTTAGGAGGATTTACGATTATATAGTCTTTAGCTACATACTCAATGGAGCTATCAAGCTGATATAGTGAATCCTTGTGATCCAAAAATTCAAATTTAAAAGATTCCCACTTTTTTAAATGTTCATTTATTAATTCTTCACTCATTCTTTTAAATTATTCAATTTCCAACAATTCTACAAAAACTTATTATAATATAATACTTTTTTAAAAAATTTGGAAGTATGTTGTTAATTAAAAATTTTTACTATTTGTTGAGTGGCGGTGCCAGAGGCACCGCCACCTCCGTTGAGAGAGGGCAGGCTTCGCCTCAATGTCGTCAACTTAAGAAAAAAGATGGAATATATTAATAAAAGGGAAGAGGTCAAATGATAAAAAAACAATAAACTTA
>MFRL01000083.1 GCA_001784565.1 Candidatus Melainabacteria bacterium GWF2_37_15 | reverse complement strand
GTTTCCCCGCTTTACTCTAGCCATGTCTAATTACTCCTTTATTAACGTGAATATTTCATATACGGTAACTCTCTTCTGATCTGGTCGATATTTCCTTCGAAAATCAGCACCATTTTACCCAGGCGGTTTTTTCTCTTCATAGTTTTATGTCCCAGTAAGTGTTTTCCACCGGCCTGCCTGCGTTTGATCTTTCCAGTTGCAGTAACTTTATATCTTTTCGCCCCTGCTCTGTGGGTTTTCATTTTTGGCATGTTAATTTCTCCAATTTATACGTTTGGTACAAGTAACTATATATGGTAATACAAAGGTTCTGTAAAAATCAAGGCATTATAAGATTTTTTAGTTTACTTTACCAATTTAAATTAGTAATGATTATTTCTTGGTGATTTTTTGTAAACCTTTCATTGCTACTTCCTGGATTTTATTTAACCCAAATCGAGCTGAACCAAAAATGCAATCCACAAAAACAAATTTGACAGGATTAACAAAATAAGCTTTAGCTTTTAATAATTTATCTTTTGTTGTAGGTAAGCATGACATCCAAAATTCATCCCTATAATCTTCCATATGAGTCAGAGCTTTGCTTCTTGTTAAGTCTATCTGGGTTCGTGCAGCTTTGGAATGTTTTTGCGCAAATCTGTTAATTCCAGATGTAACTTGGTTAATAGATGGCATAATAGTTTTTCTTTCCTTGAAAAATTAATGAAATATTACTTATACATAACATATCAAAAATTTTTTGCGAGAGAAAATGAGAAAATTTTACATTTCTTTTAAAAAAATTAATGCGCCGCACTGTCATTGCGATGACGCATACAATAGAAATTATTTGTAGGATAGGTTCTAAATATATATGATTGCAATTTTTTTCTTAAGTTGACGACATTGGGCTTTGCCGGGCACCCCCCGAATAAACAATATAATTATCAGTTGTATTTTAACCATTATCAAAATATGATATTTTTGTGTTAAACTTTAATTTGGCAAAGATATAACGAACTTTATATGGAGAGGTGGCCGAGTCGGCTGAAGGCGGCACCCTGCTAAGGTGTTATGTGGGAAACTGCATCGTGGGTTCGAATCCCACCCTCTCCGTTTTTATAACTCCGCATGCGCCTGTAGCTCAGCTGGATAGAGTGCCTGGCTACGAACCAGTAGGTCGGGGGTTCGAATCCCTCCAGGCGTAAATATAAAATCAATTTAAATATCATAATAAGAAGGCGGGTTTATCCTGCTTTTTTATTTTTACCGCATAAGCTAAAATTAAAAATAATTAATAAAATAGTAAGAAATTATGCTAAAAGATTTCCTATATAAATTTAAAAATATAAAAATTCAAGGAATAACACTGATTATAGTAGTAATAATAGTGATATTAGTATTATTACTCGCCTTTATTACAAAAAATAGCTCAAATGTCTTAAATTCAATTAAATCTAACGTAACATACAGCTTTAATTCACAATTATCTATGCATAGCCTGGATGACGTATTTGATAATGTAAAATCAAAATCAGATATACTTGCAAATACTGCTAATGATAACTTTTCCCTCAAATATGTTAATAACGCGGCTGCTCTGGAAAAATATATAAATGACAGAAATCCTTTAATAAAAAATACGTTATTAAATACCGAATGGGCGCAGGGTGTGTGGATACAGCTCAACCCGGAGCTTACTCTTAATGACCATTCTTATTATGTTTGGTATTTTTTAGAAGGAAATAATTTAACTAAATATCCAAAAACACAAGAACCGCTTGATCCGGTTGAAGATGCTTATTATTTTGATGCAATTAAGGCTAAAAAACCTATCTGGACTGATGTATACATTGACTCAGATATAAAAATACCAATGATTACTTATTCTGTTCCAATGTATAAAAATGAGAAATTCATTGGTTGTGTAGGAATAGATGTATCTCTTGAAGGAATAAACCAAATTTTAAAAAATATTCATAAAGAATATGAAAATTCCGAGCTTTATTTGCTAAACGAAAAATCCAATATAATCGCATCCTTTCCCTATAATAATGAGATCCTGAATAAAAACCTTTTTAGTTATAAACATAATCTTAAAGAACTGGAAAATAATTTAAACTCTATAGATGAATCTATAGGTAATATTGATTATAAAGAAAACTTTATCGATAAAATAGCTATTTATTCCCGTTTATCAAACAATAATTACTTTGTAATAACTGTTCCAACAAGCATGCTATATAGGAATTTTAGTATTCTTATCATTTTATCCTATATTATGTTTGCAGTACTTGCATTCTTAACCTTTTACGCTTTAGCCGGGAAATATACACTTAAAAAATTAAAAGACATCGCAGAAGAAGCAACAAAAGTCCGCAGTGCTTTTCTTGCAAATATGAGCCATGAAATAAGGACTCCCATGAACGGGATTATGGGGTATATCCAGCTTTTAGAAGAAACAGATTTAACGCAGGAACAACAGGACTTTATAAACGAAACTCGAAAGTCATCTGAATCACTATTAGACCTCATTAATGACGTTCTGGATTTCTCTAAAATTGAATCAGGTAAAATTGTTCTGGAAAATATCAGCTTTGATTTACACTCACTTTTGGAGGATGTTGCAAATCTGGCAGCATCAAATGCTCACAAAAAAGGTATAGAAATCAATGCTCTTATCTATTCCGACGTCCCCCAAAGAGTTTTTGGAGATCCCTGCCGCTTAAGACAGGTATTTAACAATCTTGTAGGAAATGCAGTTAAATTTACTGAAAAGGGCGAAGTTCTTATAAAAGCGAAAAAAATATCAGAAGATAATGACTCAGTAGAAATCCTCTTTGAAGTAATGGATACAGGAATAGGTATTTCTGAAAAAGCTAAAGGCAAACTATTTGAAGCGTTTATTCAGGCCGATTCCTCAGACACAAGAAAATATGGGGGTACCGGCCTGGGACTTGCAATTGTTAAAAATATTATTGAAATGATGGGCTCTGATATAACATTACAAAGCGAAGCGGGCCAAGGCTCCACATTCTCATTCCCATTAAAATTCAAAAAGGATTTAAATACTGAAAATACAAGACCGGCTACCTGTGACTGCTTGAAAGATATTCACGTCTTGATTGCAGATGATAACAAGACAAACTTAAAAATTATGCGCCATTTTCTTGAGTCAGCGGGCTGTACTGTTTATGATGTCGATTCAATTGATAATGCTATGAAAATACTCGAAAGTACTGATAATATTGATTTAATGATAATTGACTACTGCATGCCGGGCAAAAGCGGCTTGGAATTGGCATCAATCGTAAAATCCAATGAAAAATTCCAGGGTATTCCTCTTATAATGTGTACTTCTATAGTGCAAAAAGGCGACTGCACCTCCTTAAAAGAAAAAGGCTTTATAGGATATTTAACAAAACCCGTAAAAAAGGGAAATTTATTAAAAAGTGTTTCTCTTGCCCTTAAATCAAAAGGAGTAGTGATCCCGGCCGACTGTGATGTATTAATCACAAGGCATACTATAAAAGAAAGCAATTTTAATAACAGGTTTAGAATTCTTCTGGTAGAGGATTTCGAAGAAAACCAGAAACTTATGACTAAAATATTTAAAAAAGCTGGCATTAATTGCGACATTGCATCAAACGGGATTGAAGCAGTTGAGGCATACAAAAACAAACAATACGACCTGATATTGATGGATTGCCAGATGCCCGAAATGGACGGTTTTACCGCAACAAGAGAAATACGAAAGCTGGAAAATGAACAAACTCAACAAACTCATATCCCAATAATCGCCCTAACTGCACATACGACGAACGAAGCCATTGAAAAATGCAAAAACTCCGGTATGGATGACTATATAAGCAAACCTATTAATATCGGAAACCTGATATGCAAGATCAATCAATATTTAAGCAGTGAAAACTTAAAAATGGAAAGTGAAGTTATAAAAAACATAATGGAAAACTTGAGTTTTACAAAAGAAGAAGCTTTAGAACTGTTTGAAGCTTATATGGAAATTCTTCCTGCGCAGATCAAGGAAATTAAAAACGCTTGTAGCGAAAACGACTTTGCTGTTATAAAACGAATAGCCCACACGTTAAAGGGTTCCAGCGTAAATATAGAAAAATTACGAGAATTATTTTTAAACCTTGAAAACGCCAGCGACTCCTGTGATATGGAGTTATGCAAAGCTATACTTAATGAAATAGAAGATTATATGTTAATATTATCTCATGGCTAAATTTTTGATAGTTGATGATTCGCCCATAGAGCGACTTACTTTAAAGAAATGCCTTGAAAAACTAAACCATGAAGTAATTGGAGAGGCAAAAGACGGTTCAGAAGCGTTGGATTTGTATAAGACTCTTATGCCGGACGTTGTTATACTTGATATTATTATGCCTAATGACAATGGCATTAATATTTTAAGACAGATCTTGAATTATGATAAAAATGCAAAAGTTATTATGTGTACTTCATCTGCTACACAGACGTTAGTGATAACTGCTGCGCAAATCGGCGCAAAATATTTTCTTGTAAAGCCTGTTGATATGGAGTCTTTGTCAAGGATTGTTCAGAATTTATAACCATAAATAAATTCAATCTTTTGGGTTATAGTTCACAGGATAATGGACTTATAAAGAGTTTGCTTAATTATATTATTTAAGCAAAATAGGAAATGAAGATTATGAAAAAAGTCTATTTAACGGGTATTTTATTCTTATTAATATGTGTATTTACGGTAAAAATCTGTACAGCCCAGCAAATGCCGACACCAGATGCAAAAACTAATGTTAACTCACAAACATCTGCGTGTGATTTCAGGGTTATGAACCGGAAGCTCTGGTCAGACCACGTAACCTGGACAAGAATGTACATAATTTCAGCGCTTGCTAACTTAAAGGATGCTGATTATACATCAGACCGATTATTGAGAAATCAACAGGAAATTGGTAACTCTATAAAACCTTTTTATGGAGAAGAAGCGGGAAACAAACTGGCAGATTTACTTAAACAGCATATATTACTTGCAGTAAAGATTGTTGACTATGCTAAAGCAGGAAAGAAAGCCGAATTAGAAGCTGAAGAAAAGAAATGGTTTGCTAACGCTGATGATATAGCTGCTTTCTTAAGTTCAGCCAATCCTAATTTATCTGAAAAAGCTGTAACTGATATGCTATATGAGCACCTTAAGGTTACAAAGCAAGAAGTTGTTTATAGACTTAATGGAGACTATAAATCAGACATAGAGGCTTATGACATCGTTCTCGATGACATATTAGAAATGTCTGATGCTATATCTGAAGCTATAGTAAAACAATTTCCTAATAAATTCACAACTTAAAGCTATCCCTCAATAATTCCTTTTGTTAAAAGACTTATAATGTATGCAATCAAAGCTGCTCCATAGCCTATAAATAAGGTCTGGAAACCTGATTGCCAGATATTTTTCTCTAAAATTTTCCCTTTTATAATACCTATCGTAAAAAAGGTCAAAGCCGTAACTATACTGCTTAACAAGTAGACATTGAAACCATTTAGATAAATCATTATAAAAAATGGAGTTAACGGAACCGCGCCTGCTATAAAGAATGAGCCGAACGTAATCAAGCCTGCTCTTATGGGATTTGGAGTTTCCAGAGATAGTCCAAATTCATCAACAAGCATAGTATCCACCCATTGCCTGCGATTTTTTGTTATTATACCTGTAATATTTTCAAGGTCCTCGCCGGAAAACCCTTTTAACTCGAAAATTTGCTTTATTTCTTCTGCTTCACCTTCAGGAATCTTTTCTATATGGGATTCTTCATCTTTTTTTGTTTTTTTTATAACTTCCTTGTCTGACCTAACCCTCATATAATTACTCACTGCCATGCTGAAACCGTCAGCCAGAAGGTTTGCAAGTCCCAGCACAATTGCTATTTCCGCCCGCAGTCCTGCCCCTGCGACACCTGAAACAATAGCAAAAGTGGTTACTATTCCGTCTATAGCGCCGAGCACAGAATCACCGAGGTAATTATGGCTCTTTGCAAAAGTCAATCTTCGTTTAATAGCTTTTGGGGCATGTTCTTTTTTTAATTTTGAGGACTCCATAACTTTAGTTTGTCTAAAGCTTTTCCATTTTCTATTGCCTGTGTGGCTAGATGTAACCCCTCTTCAATGTTTGCGGCTTTCTCCCCTGCCCATAGTACAGCCGCAGAATTAAGCGCCAGAATATCCAATTTCGGGCCTTTTATCTTCCCTGAAAAAATATCTTTGATAATTCCGGCGTTAATATCTGGCGTAGAACCTGCAATATCCTCCAATGCTACTGTTTTTAACCCAAAATCAGCAGGCTTTATCTCAAAGTCATCGATCTCTTCATTTTCAAGCCTGTATATTCTGGTAGGCCCGCAAATACTTATCTCATCCAGTATAGGCTCAACTCCGCATACCACCATAGCTCTTCTGCAACCCAAATTATGCAGAACTTGCGCTATTTTAGGCAGCATGGTGGGGTCTGATACACCTATTACCTGACCTGTGGGTTTTGCAGGATTGGTAAGCGGGCCAAGAAAGTTAAATATTGTCCTAATGCCTAGCTTTTTCCTTACTTCATTTACATAAAACGTGCTTTTGTGGAAATATGGGGCATGGATAAATGCAATTGAATGCTGTTTCAGGCTGTTTTCCACCTGTTTTGGATCTCTTAATAAAGGAATACCCAGCGCCTCAATTACATTACTGCTGCCGCATTTACTGGTGATACTGGCGTTAGAATGCTTGGCTACTGTAACCCCGCATGCAGCCGCCACAATAGCTGCCGCTGTTGAAATATTAAACGTATTTGCCCCGTCACCACCTGTCCCACAGGAGTCTGCGATGGTTTTAATACCGGATGTGTTAATTTTTACGGCCAGCTCACGCATCCTCATAGCAAAGCCAGTTATTTCCTCGACTGTTTCGCCTTTAGCCTTGATTGCAGTTAAAAAAGCAGCAATTTGGGCAGGGTCTGCCTGGCCTGTGCTCATATAATCAATCAAATTAGAGGCTTCTTTCCTTGTTAAATCTTGATTCCGGATTATTTTATTAAGTGCGCTGGTTAACATTAATTACATTTAATCCTCTAAAAAAGGATTTTCTATACCAACTTTCATATCGATTATTTGCCTATGTTGCATATCTTCAGTATAAAGTCTGAAGCAGTCAGCCTGGATAGCGGAAGCTATTATTAAGCTATCCCAGTAAGAATAATTGTATTTTGATTTAATTTCCCAACATTTTTCAAGTGTATACAAATTTGTGTCTGTTAATACTGTTTTTGAAATTATTAAATCCAATTTTTTCCTGATTAAATCATCACTAATTTTGTACTTTAACAATGTATTATAAATCTCATTTAAAACTTGAACACTAATTATGATTTCTTTATCATAAAGCTTTTTTATTATATTTTGGGCTTTCTGGGTTTTATCAGGATTTTCTTTATCCTCTAATAAAAAATATATATAAATATTGGTGTCTACAAAAACCCTATCCTTCATATAATTCTTCTCTTGAGAATCTCTTTGCTTTATTCACTTTAATTGGATTTTTTAATAATTCTGAAAAAAGGTTACGGGCCTCTCTTTTTTCAATATAATCCTGAAGAATTATAACTACTTCTTCTATTTTATCTTCAGATATTAAGTCTATTAATTCATGTAATTTTGATTTATTAACACTCATAATAGTAACCTCTATTTATACTTATATAAATAATAACATATTATTTAACATAAATCTCAGTATGAATAAGTCGGCTAATATACTTATTTACCCATAATGATATATCATATCCTGATATGTCAGCATTTAAAGATATAACAATGTACGTGGGCAGGTCAGGCCTGAACCTGCTTGAAACGTTGAAATACATTTTCCGGGGCAAGATAAATATAGGGGACACTGCGCTTCAGATAGTAAAAACAGGCATAGGTTCCCTATTTATCGTTGTTATAACCCAGGGATTCATTGGCCTTGCAATGTCCACCCAGCTAGCCAGGGAATTCGAAAAACTGGGCGCAGAACATTTTATTGGAGGGTTTATTGCCCTTGCTACAGTAAGGGAACTTGCGCCTGTCATTTCCGCAATAGTGGTTTCCGGAAGGGTTGGAGCAGCTATTTCCGCTGAAATCGGCAGTATGAAGGTTTCGGAGCAAATTGATGCCCTCTCGGTTTTTGGCATAAATCCTATACGCTACCTGCTTGTGCCCAGATTACTTGCCGCTTCAATGGTAACGCCTCTGCTGACCATAGTAGCAGCTTTTGTTTCAATTCTTGCAGGGATGCTTTTGTCAAAGATTAGCGTAGATGTCAGCTATTCTGTGTATCTTAGCTCGGTCAGGCAATTTGTGATGGTCAGGGATGTTTTTATAATGATGTTTAAAGCTGTAATATTTGGTGGAGCAATAGCAATAATTGCTACTACCACAGGGCTTGAGGTAAAAGATGGGGCAGAAGCAGTTGGAAACGCTACGACAAAGACAGTTGTATGGAGTATAATGACTATTTTTGCTCTTAACTACATAATTACATCTATGTTCTTCTAGTACATGAGGATAAAATGCCTGATATCGAACAGCAAAACCCAATAATAAGCTTTAAAAACGTAACTTTATCCTTTGGAAATAAACAGGTGCTTGATGGCCTGACTTTTGATATCTACCCAAAGGAAATAGTAACAATAGCAGGCCCGTCCGGGTCAGGCAAAAGCACTATTTTAAAGATTATTAGCGGGCTGTTAAAGCCAGATTCCGGGGAAGTAACCATAAATGCCGAAAGATTCGGTATGGCATTCCAGTATGGCGCTTTGTTTAATTCTATGACAGTAAAAGAAAACCTTTCCTTGCCGCTTGAAGAAACAACAGACCTGTCGCATAAGGAAATAAAAAAAAGAGTACAGGAAAGCCTTAAAATAGTAGAGCTAGAACACACAATAGATATGTATCCCAGCGAACTCTCCGGCGGAATGCAAAAAAGAATAAGTATAGCCCGTGCCCTGGCTTTACACCCGGAAATATTGCTTTATGACGAGCCAAGCACAGGCCTTGATCCACCGACAGCAGCACGACTTGAAGAGGACATGCTTAAATTCAGGGATAAAATTGGCCTTACTTCAATTGTTGTTACACATGACGTGGAAACAATAATGCATGTCTCAGACAGGGTGCTTATTCTTGATAATGGCCACATTGTATGGCAAGGCACCAACGAGGAGTTCAGGAAGGATGAATCATCTTATCCCTGTAGTTTCAGGGAAAGAAAAGACATAAAAGAGTGCAATAAATAGAGGATTTTACTTCTATGGCCCCAAAACATGACAAACAAAGCGCTGAATTTAAATCAGGTCTTTTTATAATTATATCGCTCGCTTTGCTGATTTTTAGCATAATGTGGTTAAGATACTTTGCTATTACGCCTGACAAGAAAATTATTGCAAGATTCCGGGATCCCGGGCCTGTTGAAAGAGGGATGCCGGTTTATTACCAGGGCGTCAATGTTGGCAAAGTCCCAAAAATTGGGTTTTCCAAGAATTTTAAATATACTTATGTGTATCTTGACATATATAAAAAGCTGGAACTTCCTGCAAACATTACTGCAATGGTTAAAACCGAAGGTCTTGCCGGCCAGAAATACGTAAACATAAGCTATCCTGAACAACCCGTTGATGATATGCTCGCTAACGGTGATTTTATAAAAGGCGAAACTCCATTTGGACTTAGTGATATTCAGGAACTTATCAAAAAAGAGATCGAGAGCGGAAGGCTGGAAAAAATGTTTAAAGACATAGAAAGCACACTTGCAAACGCAAATGTAGCAACAGCAAAAATAGGCAATACTTCTGACCGTTTTAATTCTCTTTTAACAAGATACGACAGTGATATAAATGATATTGTAAAAGGCACATCAGGAGCCGTAGCTCAGCTGAACCAGTCAGCACTTAAGGTTAATGATATAGTTGAATCTCCAGAAATCAAGGAAACTCTTGCCAGCATAAACAGGATCACTCAAGCCACAGAAGCGGGAACAGCAAATGTTTTTCATGATATAGAACAAACCAGCCTCATCCCGAATGTAAATGCCACAGTTTATAAGACATACTCAACGCTGGAGGAAGCCGAATTAACAATGCAAAAAGCTGGCCAAGCCGCGTGCAGGTATGACGCCATAGGAAAAAGTATAAGTAATATACTGGGCCAGAGGTTTTTATTGTTCAAATTAATGTTTGGCAAGCTGGACGTGCCTACAGACGAGTGCGAAGCCATCGGGCAGTCCCCTTAAACACTATGCTCGTTCAGCTTAAGGGTTAAACATTTTGCTGACCCGCCGGCCTTCATAAATTCGCTTAAATCAACCTCATAAGTATTGAACCCTTTATCAGCAAGCACTTTTTTAAGCCTGTCAGTTGTTTTGTTCATAATCACGCTTTTACTTATACTTACAGCGTTACAACTGAACAAACCTGCTTCTTCCTCGTTCACAACTATCCTTTTTTCCTCAGGGAAGTTTGCTTCTATTACCCTGTTTCCGTATTCGTCAAACGCTTTATCATAATACATTACATAGCCGTCCGTGAGTGGGCAAAAACAGGTGTCCAGATGGTAAAACCTGGGATTTACCAACTCAAGCGAGATAATACGTATTCCAAGAGCTTCTGAAATATAAGCATGGGAGGATATATCGCTTCTTGGAATATAGCCAGAATACAGGGTTTCACCTGAAAATAAAGCATCCCCCGCGCCTTCAAAATTCACATTTTCAGGCAGTCGGACAGTCTTAAATCCCTGCTCAAGCAGCCAGGCCTCGTAAAATTTTTCTTCAGGCTGTCTTTCCTTGTGCCTGAACCTGCTTATCACTGCCTTGTCCCTGTAGATCAAGGCTGCATTAGCTGTAAAAACAATATCAGGAAGTCCGGGTTGAGGCTTCATGGTTAATACTTCAGCTCCAAGGCTATGTATAATTGATTTTAGCTCGTTCCATCTTTCTACAGCGGCCTGGTTTGCGCATGCTGTACCTTTTTTCATCCAGGGATTGATCTCATAATCAATATTGTAGTAGTAGTCGGGCGGACACATAAATATTTTTAATGACATACTTGAATAGCTCCATGTTTCGCGGTTTTTTCCAGTATAACGTTCATTATATCCTCATTTGGGGCTAAAATTTTAACTTTTGCATAGGAAAAAGAATTTTTCTCTAATCCTATGTCAACTTTCTCCACAAGACATTTTCCGCCCGCACTTACAATAATATCAAGAATCTTAGGGAGTGTGAGCGAATCTATAATATGTCCCTTAACCTCAATTCTTTTTGCAATAATATCTACTTGCTTGCCGCCCATTGCTATAAGGGCTGTAAGGGTATTGTTATAAGCTTCCAGTGAGTTAGCAAACATTTTTATTCTTATATAAGACTCTTCTTCTCTGCTTTTGCCGATTTCAATCTGCTTAATTAAGCATTCTGCCCCGTTTTCCAGGACTGCATCCAAGATTTTAGGCAGAAGCAGGGTATCAAAAAAATGCCCTTTAAATTCAACATTAGTGTTTAAATCCATATTACTGCCCTGTTCTTAGTTTTAACCCTCACATTTTACCACAACATCATGACCCGCACAAACATTGCCACATCAATGGTTTTCAAGTATACTGCCTCGTAATGACTACTGTTTACTTAACAAAGGAATACGAACGCCATATTCCTGAAAATATTAAAAGAGCGCTGTTTTTTTGCTCGAAAGTTGCAGAGGAAGCCAATATCCCGATTTTTTTAATCGGAGGTATTGTACGTGACATAATCATTAGCCGGAAAAACTTTGACGTGGATATCACAGTGCAGGGCAATGCTGTAAAATTCGCAAAACTTGTGCAGGAAAAATGCTCGGAAGTTTGCCAACTCAAGGAAACTCATGACGCTTTTAAAACAGCAAAAATCCAGTTTAATTTTAATGATAACGGAAATGAATGCATAAAAATCGACTTTGCCAGCACCAGAAAGGAATCATATCCTTGTCCTGCCTGCTTGCCGGTGATTGATGAAATCGGGTGTGAGCTTTACGAAGACGTTACCCGGCGCGATTTTACCATAAATTCAATGGCATTATCATTAAATCAGGATTCTTTTTGTCAGTTAATTGATTACCTGGACGGTTATGGTGACCTCCATCAGGGCCTTATCCGTATATTGCATGCTAACAGCTTTATTGACGACCCTACAAGAATAATAAGAGCGCTGAAATTCAGCGTCCGCTTTGATTATAAATTGAGTGATGAAACGCAAAAACTAATGCATGAATGCCTGAATTCCGGCAGGTTTGATAATCTTGCAGGAGAAAGAATAAAGCTGGAATTAAAACAGGCTCTTAATATAAACAGGGCTGAGGTTTTAATCAGGTTTATCAATGAAAACATTTACAGGCTTGTTGATACAGGCTTAGAAATTCCGCAAAATATTGATGATTTAAGCAAAAAATGCGAGCAAACAGTAAAAGAGAAGATGGGCTTCCTTTACACTGATGAAAATATCTGGCTTATTTATTTAGGAGTATTTTATTTGAGCAGGGAAACTCTGGAAAAGCTTTATATGTCGAATCAGGAACAGGAAATAATACTTAATGCCGACAGGCTCGCGCAAAAAAAG
>MFRL01000082.1 GCA_001784565.1 Candidatus Melainabacteria bacterium GWF2_37_15 | reverse complement strand
TGTCACTGCATAATCTTCCCCTTTTATTTCATCAATAATCTTATACCTGGATAATACCCAGCCGGGCCTTGATGCTAAGAGATGCAGCACTTTGAATTCAGCAGAGGTCAGTGATAAATGTTCATCTTTGAGTTTTACCTCATGCTTTTCAAGGTGAATATATAGATCATGTATGTTTATTATAGAATTATTGGCAGGAATATAGTTATTTTGCCTTCTTAATACTGTGTTAATCCTTGCAAGCAGCACTTTGGGGCTGAATGGTTTTGTTATATAATCGTCAGCTCCGCTCTCCAACCCTCTTATAATGTCCTCTTCCGCTCCCTTGGCTGTAAGCATTATAATCGGGGTCAATTTAAATGCGCTGTTATTTCTTAAATTTTTGCACACTTCTTCTCCGGCCATACCAGGAAGCATTAAATCAAGTATAACAACATCAAATCCCTTCGTGCCCGCAATTTTAAGCGCTTGCTCACCTGTTGTTACTCCTGTTGTTTCAAATCCGCCTTTTTTAAGGGTAATTTCCAGCAGCTTCAGAATATCTTCTTCGTCTTCTACTATAAGCGCAGTTTTGTTAGTCGTGGTCATAATCTACCTTGTATTTTCCTATTTTAAATATATTTTCTCTGTTTTCATCCTCTTTTGCAACAGGGTTTATTTCTTTTTTTATCAAAGACGCCAGCGGAGTGACTATAAATGGCACTAAAATCCTCTTTGCCATCACCACAGCAGCTATAAGGGATGATAATTTCATTACATTTTTCTTTACTATACTTTCCTGTAGGGTTTTAGCAAGTTTTTTGCTGGTTTTTGACAAATTTTTAATGATAAAGTTTTGTGTTTTATCGTGAATAACTGCCAAACCCACAGCTGCCTGTGCACCGGCCGAGACAAATCCTTCAGTGAGCTGGTAATATTTTAAGTATTTTCTTTTATCTTCTTCAATTTTTTTATTTTTTCCTAACTGGAAAGAATCCGCAACATGTGAGCATAAGCCCAGGGCAATAGATGAATATAATAGTGTTTTAGCAGCATAGTGGCTATCATTTATGCATCTTGTTATATGATGTTGAACGGTTCTTCCTATACTGCTAAACATTTTTTCTATTCTCTCCTGTAAGATGTCTGAACTGTGGTTTCAGGTTTTGTGCGTATATATTAAAATTTAGATTTTGGGGAATCGGTATATCATCATCAATTTTTCTCATTACTTTTGGCAATGACCAGCTTAAAAGCTTTGCAGTAACAGGAATTGCAAGAAAAGTCATGCTAAGAGCGGATATATTTTTTAATTCGCTCAGGTGCTGGGCGTTATTTCGGAAAAATTCGCCTAAAAAGCCTCTTTTTGCTGCCTTATCAACAAACTTGTTGCCGATAAGGGTTACACCAAGCGTTGTAATTAATGAGAAGCAAGCATTTAAAGGGGATAAAAGCATTGAATATTTGATTGAATCTTCATCCTCATGTGTAAACTTTGAGCCGGCAAGTATCATCAAAGGCGGGAACAGGGCTCTGCCAGCATAATTTATAATGTTGGAAGAAGTTTGGTTGATTCCTTTTTTTAAAATTTTATCAATATTATCAATAAAAAAGCCCGTAACTTTTTTAACAAGTTCGGGCTTTCTTGTTGCTCCAAAATTAATCTGCTTCTTATAATAATTGTTCGGTATATTTGCAATTAACATACTTTTTACGTTAAGCAAAAAGTATTAGACTTTAATTAGAAATTTGTTATGAATTTATTTGAGTCATGTTATTCATACTATAGCTTATGCCAGCTTTCTTCATACGGTTTACAGCTTCTTGTAGTCTTTCTTCGCCTACGGTAAGCGCAATTCTGAAAAAGCCTTCTCCGTTAGGTCCGTAACCGTTGCCCGGAGCTACTACTATATCAGCTTTTTCAAGCATAATTTGCGCGAATTCAGCAGAAGTCATACCGTTAGGTACCGGCAGCCACATATAAAATGAAGCTTTTGGTACAGGAACATCCCAGCCGAGTTCACGGAATGCATTAACCATAACATCCCGGCGTCTTTGATACATGGCATTTAATTCGTTTATTTTTTCCTGTGGTGTTTCAAGAGCAGCTATACCGGCTCTTTGAATAGCTTTAAACGCGCCGCTGTCAATGTTATTTTTTATTACTTTAAGCGCATTCATAGGCTTTTCTCCGCCTACTGCCCATCCTATCCTCCAGCCTGTCATATTGTAAGTTTTGCTGTGGGAGAAGAATTCAAGACAGTGGTCTTTTGCACCCTCTACCTGGAATAGGCTCGGCGCTACATATCCATCATAAGTCATTTCACAGTATGCCTGGTCATGGCAGAGCAAAATATCGTATTTTTTAGCAAATTCTACTGCTTCCTTGAAGTATTCCAGTGTTGCAACAGCGCCTGTCGGGTTGTTTGGGTAGTTCAGGAACATTAATTTTGATTTTCTTGCTATGTCTTCAGGTATTTTGTGCAATTCAGGTAAATAATTATTATGAGGGCCTATAGGCATTAAATATGGAGTTCCCCCGGCGAGGAGTGTGGCTGTCCTATACACAGGATAGGCCGGATCAGGCACAAGTGTGTATTCACCCGGATCTACAAATGCAAAAAACACATGCGCTATAGCTTCTTTTGATCCGATAAGGGCTGTAACTTCTTTATTCGGGTCTACTTGTACGTTAAATCTTTTTTTCATCCATTCACAGCAGGCCTGCCTGAAATCATTTGTGCCCTGGTATGGCGGATAATTGTGTGTTGTAACATCATCAATAGCTTTATGCATTTCATCAACTATATGGGGAAAGGTAGGAGTGTCAGGATCGCCTACTGCAAGGCTTATTACGTCAATTCCCTTTGCTTTTGCCGCATCAATTTTTTTATCAATTTCCACAAAAAGATATGGTGGAATTTTATCTAGCTTTGGTGATGGTTTCATTTTTATCCCCTTTTCTTCCTCTTTGCCTCTACTTAATTTTACGGAATAATTATTTCTTAGCAACCTGCTGTGCGATCGCGCCAAAAGCATAATTGTAATTTTTAACTTCTTTAAATCCTAGTTCTAAAAATATTTTAACAAGTTCTTCCTGTGAAGGAAAATTTTGTGTGGATTCAGGTAAGTATTTGTAAGCTTTTCCCAGCAGCGGCACTATTTTAAAAAAGTAAAACCTGAAAATTGGTGCAAATAGTCCTTTAGGCTTTCCCGTATCAAGGTTCACAACATACCCACCGGTTTTTACCACCCTTTTCATTTCTAAAATGCCCTTATTCAAGTCAGTTAAATTCCTTAAACCAAAGCTGATAAACACTGCATCAAAGGTTTCGTCATTAAAAGGCAGGTTCAGCACGTCTGCCTGCATAAAGCTGATATTTTTACGGTTTTTTGCCCTTTTTTTGGCAATTTCAAGCATGTTTGGTGAAAAATCCACAGCAGTTATTTCAACATTTTTTTCTGATAAAAGAATTACTATATCGCCTGTTCCGGTGCATAAATCCAACACTTTAGCTCCCTGTTTCAAAGGGACGTGTTTAATTGCGCATTTTTTTATGTTTTTGTGCAGGCCAAGGCTGATTAAATTGTTTAAAAAATCATATTTGTCCGCAATGGAATCAAACATTTCCCGGATGTTCATGCTTGGACTCGATTTTCCAGTATTATTTTTTCCACTTTTTCAAAATCTTCGGCCGTATCAATATCTATTTGCTTCGGTGTTTCAAAAATTTCTGCGTTTTCTCCGATAAAATCCTTGTATTTCTTAAAAGCGTCTATTTTTATTGCGTAAAAGGCTCCGTTTTCAGCGAACATGTCCTCCATTAATTCCGGTTCCTGGTATCTTGGCCGGAAATGATAGTCGTACAGCGCAACCATTTTGCCATTATAATCCCTTTTCCACTTGGGCATTGTTTTCCCTATCTTTGTACCGGTGAAAACAGAGTCATTGTCTGAATTTATCAATTTTTGAAGCGCTTCATCAATAATTTTTTCATCTCTCAAAGGTGATGTGCCTTGGAGTAATACTACAATATCAGGATAGTACCCACTTTTTTCAAGTTCTTCAACAACTTGTATAAGAACAGGAGGAGTTTTAGTTGTGTCTTGTGCCAGCTCAGCCGGGCGAATAAATACTTCTGCGCCAAAACTTTTAGATATTTCAGCAATTTTAGGGTCTTCTGTAGATACTATTACCCTATCGATGAGTTTGGATTTTAACCCTGCCTCTATTGTATAAGCTACTAGCGGTTTACCGGCTAATAGCTTTATGTTCTTCCCGGGCAGTCTCTTGGAACCGCCTCGTGCTGGAATTATCCCTACTATATTCATAAATGTACTCCTCACCTTGTTGGATAATTAACATTATACTAAAAATAAGGTATGATTATCGAATGAAACAGAGCAAGGATTCACAGTTTTTCAGTAGTATAGGAACAATTGTAAACGATATCAGCGCTAACCTTGGCATTGACAGGGGGCTGAAAATCGTTTCACTTTCCAAAATGTGGCCAAAAATAGTCGGGCCAAGATTTGAAAAGACTTCAAAGATTTTCTCTGTTCACGAAAATAACGGGTTTGATATAATAGTTGTTGCAGTATCCTCCTCTTCTGTATCTCAGGAGTTAATCTTTCATAAGAATGAAGTCATAAAAAAAATTTATAAAACATGTAAAGAGCTTGAATTTAAGATAAAGGATATTCAATTTTCAACTAAGTATTGGAAGGAAGACCATGAAGATTAAAAATAAAATTAAAAATCTATTTATCGGACTAATACTTGTTTTATTGTTTAACACAGCTTGCTATGCAGAATACGATTCCAAGGCAATAAAAGCCTACAATAACGGAATTGACCTGACTACACAGGAAAAATACAATGAGGCTGTTTTATCTTTGGAAGACGCTGTAAAAATTGAACCTTCTTTTACTGATGCTTATTATAACCTTGGAATTTTATACCAATACCTTGGAAATATTGACAAAGCGCTTGAATCATATCAGGCAATACTGCAATATAATCCTAAAGATTATGAAGTTATTCAGAAAATTGCGGTTATATATCACAATAAAGGAAATAAGGAAAAAGTCCTTGAATATATCAAAAAAATTCCAACAACTGATCCTAATTACGGACTGATAGCTGAATTGATGAAAACTGCCCAGTCCGTACAGGCACAGGCGGAAAAAACTCACCAGATTAAAGACGTAAAAAAATGTGAAACATATTCAGGGTTTGAAGGCCCAACCGGAATTGCCAGAGACAGTAAAGGGAATTTGTATGTGGCAAATTTCAGCGATAATTCAATTATTTCAATAAATAATACTGGTGAACGGAAAGTACTGGCAAAAGATGGAGTAATAAACGGCCCACTCGGACTTGTTATAGACAAAAATGATAATATTTATGTAGCTAATTATGAGTCTAATCAAATTGTGGTTATACCTGCCAATAACAGAACTCCTCAGGTATTGCCCTTTATTGTAAAAAAACCATATTTTTTAATGTTGGATAACGCAGGAATCCTTTATGTTACAGAGCAGGGCACAAATTCTGTTTCGCAGCATTACTTGGAAATAAAATAATTTATCACTGAGAGAGGAAAGGAAATAAAAAATGAAAAAAGGGAAAAAAGGATTTAGCATGGGTGAAATGCTTGTTACAATGATGGTAATAGGATTAATTGCAGCTTTAACTATTCCTTCTATTACCCAGACGAAAAGTAATGCTCTTAAAACGCTATATAAATCAGCTTATACAAATATGGAAACTATTGTGAATGAATTAATCAACGATGTTTCTTTATATCCCAGTGGGCAATTCGGCAACAACACATTTTGTGCAAACTTTTTTTCAAAAGTTAATACAGTTGGATATACCGCTGCAAATTGTGCTAATACTTTTAACGCAGTTATCCCTGGTACACCAAACGCTACCACAACTAACGCGATGCGGTGGTATAATATGGACAATGATTTTGGGGAGACATGTCCTGACGGTGCCAGCGGATATTGTGTCAAGATAAGCATTGATGTTGACGGTGCAGGTAAAGGTGTAAACAGTCGTGTCGCAAGTGATGAGCAAAGAGATATTTTTGATATTTACATATTTAGTACAGGAAAGCTTACTGTGCCTGCCGGGTCAAAGGAAGCTGAATACTTAACACAGTAATATGAGTATTTTAGAGGCAGGAATGTTGGTTTGTTTTGGAGCAAGCTGGCCGTTTGCAATAGTTAAAACATATAAAACCAAAAATGTTAAAGGTATAAGTTTTATATTCCTGATTTTGCTGCTTTTAGGGTATATTTTTGGGATTTTACATAAAATAATTTTTAATTTTGATTATGTATTAATCTTTTATATATTTAACGGTTCATTAGTTTTAACTGAGATAGTTCTTTATCTGATGTACAAGGACAATGATAAAGCTTCTTAATACTTGTTAAAATTCTTTCATGACTCATAATGTTAAAAATCCCCTGGTTAATAAGTCTGACAACTTAAGCCTGCAGTTTATTAAGTATCTTTTTGTAGCAGGTGCAGCTTTTTGTGTGGATTATGTGTTGTTGTTTGCTTTAACTGATTTATTTCACTGGTATTATCTTATGTCGGCAGCGACTTCTTTTGGGATTGCTTTAACGGTGAGCTATGTTTTATCTATAAACTGGGTTTTCCCAAAAAGTAGCTACAGTAAATTGCATGAGTTTTTAATTTTCTCTCTCATTGGGACGATAGGATTATTTTTTAATCTCTTAACTATGCTTTATTTTACGGAGTTGCTAAAATTTCATTATTTGATTTCAAAGCTTATATCTACAGCATTCATCCATTTCTGGAACTTTTTTGCCAGGAAGTATGTTTTATATAGTAGATAATTAAAGCGCTAGAGCTGCTGCTTTTTTAAGATTTAACGAGCTAAAACATGACAGTTTCTCGAATTCACAGTATCTTCTGCATAAATCTTCAAGAGTTACTGTTTTTAGCCTGTCTAAACTGAAATCTTCGGCAGTATAGGATGCTAATGCTGAACCTACAATTATTGCTTTTTTCATTTGTTCCAAATTAATTTTGTCACAGCTGGCTAAATAGCCGATAAATCCACCGGCGAAAGTATCACCGGCTCCTGTGGGGTCTTTAATCGATTTCAGAGGGTATGCAGGAGCTGAGAATACTTCACCTGATTTGGTAAATAAAAGAGCTCCGTGTTCACCCTTTTTAATAATTACATAACTTGGGCCCTGCGCTAAAATTCTGTTTGCAGCTTCAACCAGGTTTGGTGTATCGCAAAGCTGTCTTGCTTCCGCATCATTTAATAGCATCAAATCAACTTTAGATATTACTTTTTGCAACTCTTCTTTTGTAGTGTTTATCCATAAATTCATAGTATCCAGCATTACAAACTCAGGATTCTCTAACTGCTCAAGAATATTAAGCTGTAAACTCGGGTGAATATTTGCTAAAAATACAAATTTACTGTCTAAATAGCTTGCAGGAATTTTTGGGCAAAAGTCAGCAAAAACATTTAGCTGGGTATCAACTGTATGAGCTTGGCTCATATCGTATTCATAGTAGCCATCCCATTTAAAAGTCTTGCCATTAGATCTTTCAAGACCATCTATATTAATTCCTTTGCTTATAAGAAGCTCGATATATTCCTGGGGGAAATCCTCACCAATTACTCCAACGATATTGGTTTTAGAAAACAAGCTTGATGAAACTGATGCATATGATACGGACCCGCCTAAGACGTCTTTTCTGTTCCCGAAAGGGGTTTTAAGTGAATCAAGCGCAATAGACCCAAGAATTAATACTTTTGACATTTTTTACCTCATTAATTTAAAACTTTATTTCCAAATATATTTTTAACTTAATGCAAGTGTAATGTAAAGTAACAGTTTCTTAGTATTGGCCATATTTTAATTTATTCCGTAATTAATCCCTCATTTCGAGACATTAATTTTGAAATCATCTGTTTTATATATTTATTGGCTGAAGCCGCCTCTTGTGTTTGGAATTCCCTTGTGATAATGCCAAAAATGTCTATTTCATATGTCTTAAATTGTTTCGTAATGGCTTTTAATACTGATTTTTCCGCTTCCAGTCCAGAAATAAGAATTACTCCATCCACATAAGACCCAACTATAATTGCGTCAGGAACAGCTAAGGCAGGCGGCATATCCACTAAAACCCAGTCATAATTCAGTTTAAGTTCCTGAATTAACCGACTAAAGGCGTCAGAATGCAAATATGAAGAAGGATCTGTGGCATGGCCGCTGTTTGGGATTATGAAAAAATTGTTGACCCCAGGGATAGAATACGTGTAATAATCAACTTTTTCATCTGCAAATTTGCCCTTCTCAAGCATTTCTTCTGATAAAACTGTTAACAGTTCAGTCAAATCCCCATTACTCTCCATTTTAAGGCCTAAATCCTTGCCTATGGATGGAGTCCTAAAGTCCGCATCAACTACTACTACTGATTTTCCTGCTCTACTCAGGCTATACCCGATATTCATAATCATTGTAGACCTGAATTTGCTGAATTCTGTGGATGTAAAGGCAAAAACCCTTTTATTCATTTGATGCCCCCTGAGCTTTAAGCAGGATACAGCTTTTTGAAAAGCCAGAGAGTAATAAGAGGCGGATTCATCTATAGCAAACATTATGTCAGGCTCATCATATACCTCCTGATCAAGCCAGGGAATAACTCCAAGTATAGGCACATTAAAGTCCTGCTCAATTTGCTCTGCACTATGGTAATTGTCTTTTAAAATGCTTTTGAGAATTGCGGATACGACTGCTAGTAGTCCTGAAAATAGTGTTATTAAAGCCACTAATTCTAATCTTCCTGGAAATGAACTGTTAACAGGAATGTTTGGATTATCAAGAATAAGGCTATCAGGGTTTGCTCTATGATAGACTGAAACAAAAGCTGAAACTAGATCTCTCGCAATAATTGGATCATCCCATTCAGCTGTGATAATAAGTATGTTTGTATTCTCTGGATTATTTATGTTTATGGTTTTTTTTATATTTTGTGCAGCCTGTTCGTTATTAGCATCTAATTCATATTTTTCGCTGATTGCTTTCCATACTTTCCTGGCGAATTTACCTGATTTAAGTACGTAAATCTGAGTTTGCATTGTAGGATCATCTGTTAGTATTGTGGACGTCGATTTATAAACAGGTTTAAAGACAATAAACGAGTAAAAAATACTCACTATGAATCCAATTGATACAAATAAAAATACAAACCTCTGGTTATTTTTCAAATGATTAATCATTCCCCAACTCCTTTTTTGTATATCATTTGAAAAATAACCAGAACTAAATATTCCACAAATGGATGATTAAGGAGGATAGATTTATTCTCTAAAATTAATGTCCGGGTAAGCCTTTTTAACACCGCTCTTTAAGCTTGAAATAGCTTTATCAACTTCTTCGTCCGTCAAAGTAGCTTCAGGGTTTTGAAGCATAATCCTGATTGCCACGCTTTTTGATCCTTCAGGCACGTGCTCGCCTTTGTACAGGTCAAAGATATCGGCTTTTTTAAACAGTTTACCGGAGAATTTCTTAAAGGTTTGTGTAATGTCCTGATAACTAACGTTTTCGGGAATAATAAACGCAATATCCCTTGTTACAGCAGGATAATGCGGAATTTCTTTATATCGTGGAACTGTATAGCTTATATTATCCAAGAGGGCGTCAATATCTATTTCAAAAAGGTAAACAGACTGGCTCAGTTTGCACTTGTCAGTAGTATCAGGATGAAGTTCCCCAAAAGTCCCTAAAATTTTTGGTTCTTTCCCTGATAAGATAACTTGTGCGGCTTTTCCGGGATGCAGGTATTGTATATCTGTTACTGGCTGGTATTGTATCCTGTTATCAAGTTTAAATTCCTTTACCAGAAGTTCAATCAGTCCTTTTAATGTGTAAAAATCCGCTTCTTGTGCTTTTCCCCATAGAGAAGAACTTATATCCCCGGTTATAGCACCAGCAAGCACGCGTTTTTCCTGCGTTCCTGTAGATTTTTGGTCAACATTGCCTGTAAAAAAGAAAGTTTTTCCTGTTTCATATATCCATACATCTTTTTGTCCCTGGTCAAAATTATATTTTATTACCTGAGCAATGCTTGGGATAAGGCTTTGCCTTAACATTGTGTATTCATCAGACTGTGGGTTGGTAACTTTCACAGCCTGATTTTCCGAATACCTTATCCCAAACCACTTAAGGAGAGGCTCACCTATCAGTGATGATGTTACTACCTCATTCAGCCCTTTTGCGAGCAGTAGTTTATGTATTTTATTGATGCATTGGGTTTCATGAGATATTTGCGCTACTGCTGTCCCTTGTGGCAGTGTAGATTCTATTTTGTCATACCCATAAATCCTGCTTATTTCTTCGATCAGGTCTATTTCTCTTGTCACATCATTAGCCCTGAAGCTTGGAGCCCTGAATTTATCATCAAGTAATTGTTTAAATCCTAGATTTTTAAGGATTTCAATACATTTATCCTTCGGAATTTCAATGCCTAGAATTCTCTTAATTTGTTCAAATCTAAGTGTAATATCTATATCAGGAAGTTTATCCTGCCCTGTTTCAACAATTCCTTCGATTCTTGCACCTGCATACTCTTCCATTAAATTCATCGCACGGATAAGAGCAGGTTTAACCGCCTCAATATCAATTCCTCTTTCAAATCTTGCAGATGCTTCTGTTCTTAGACCAACACTCCTCGAGGATTTTCTGTTTGTTGGAGGCGTAAAATACGCGCTTTCAAGTGCAATATTTGTTGTGTTTTCATCTACTTCTGAGTTAAACCCGCCCATTAACCCTGCAAGACCTACAGATTTCTGCTTAGTTGCAATAAGAACAGTATCTTTATTAAGTTTTCTTTCTGTTTCATCAAGGGTTACAAGGGTTTCGCCTTCATGCGCCCGTCTTACGCAGAGGTAGTTCTCATCCAGCTTGCTCATATCAAAAGCGTGGAGTGGTTGACCGTATTCCAGCATAACGTAATTTGTAATATCAACCACGTTATTTATGCTTCTTACGCCTGATGCGTTGAGCCTTGCTGCCATCCAGTCAGGAGATGGGCCTATTTTCACGTCTTTAACTATGCCTGCAGCGTAGTATTTGCAAGTGTCCGGGTCTTTTATTTCAACCTGAAAATCAGATACAGTGCCGGAATTATAGTTTTTTGCAGCAGGTAATTTAATTGGCCTGTTAAATATAGCGCAAACTTCCCGTGCAATACCTATTAAGGACATTTCATCGCCGCGGTTGGCGGTGGGTGCAACGTGAAGAATAGTGTCTTCCCTTAAATTCAATACTTTTTTTATGTCTGTGCCGGGAGTTGGATTATTTTTAAGTATTAGTATACCGTCTTCTTCGGACTCCAAGCCTAATTCTCCTGCTGAACACAGCATGCCCTGGGATTCTACGCCCCGTATTGCAACAGGTTTAAGGGTAAATTTTTCACCTGTTTTCCTGTCTTTTACCTCAGAACCAATTGTGGCATAAGGTACAAACTGACCTTTTGCGATGTTTCTTGCACCGCAGACAACTTCTTTTTCTTCTGTGCCGTTAAAAACTTTGGCTAGCTGTAGTTTATCAGCATTGGGGTGGGGCTTTACGTCAAGTATTTCTGCTACGACAATATTTGAGAAATCAGGCTTGATTTTTTCAATTTCTTCCACCTCAAGCCCGCTCATTGTCAGAGCATGAGCAATTTCTTCCGGTTCTAAGCCAGTCAGATCTACATATTCACTTAACCATTCTAATGAAACAAGCATGTTATGATTTTAACATGAAGGAAAATTTTTCAATAATATCCGATATTCTTAAAAACAACGGCGTAATCGCCTTTCCCACTGACACAGTATGGGGAATGGGGTGCCTAGTTGAGAACGAGCAGGCTGTGCAAAAAATTTATGACACGAAATCAAGGGAAAAAAATAAGCCCCTTATTCTTTTAAGCAGCAGGCTCGAATATTTACTTCCTTATATTGAAGAATTACCTTCTGTAGCAAAAAAACTCGCAGAAAAATACTTTCCGGGCCCGCTTACACTGGTTGTGAAAAAGAGCGCATTAACGCCAGATTATATTACATCAGGGTTTGACACAGTGGGGATAAGAGTTCCTGCGCATCCGGTATTCTGCGAGCTGGTAGAAAAGGTTGTGCCTACCCATGTACTTGCTACAACCAGTGCAAATATATCGGGGATGGGCGCAGTTGCAAGAAAAGAAGACGTTATAAGCGTAGATTATATAGTAGACGATGAAGGAATCCCGTTTGGAGGGGAAGAATCCACAGTAGTAGCGGTGGATGAAAATAATGTTGTAAAAATGTTACGAAAAGGTGCCATTCAAGAGTTAATGATATAATTTGAAGAATGGACAACTATAACATTGTA
>MFRL01000081.1 GCA_001784565.1 Candidatus Melainabacteria bacterium GWF2_37_15 | reverse complement strand
GTCTGACTTCTGGCATGACCTTATTACACATATATTTATTATCCATTACAATTTATCACTTGAAATTTAACCACTACCATATATTTAACTCAGTAATAGAATTTTTTGAAAATGGAACAACAATTAAAATTAAAAGTTGTAATCAATTACAATGCTCTAATCAAAAAGGGGGAAACTCTTGAAATAGAATTTAAGAGTGATAAAAGACCTTTATCTGATAAAGATATTTATGAATGCGTAATTGGCCTTGCAAATACTAAAGGTGGATACTTATTTATAGGAGTTGAAGATAACGGCAAAATAACAGGACTTAATAAAGTTAGAGATCAGTCCTGGCAAACAAAAATCAAAGCAGCTATAAGAAACAATATAATGCCCCCTTTGGATGTTAAGTGTGAGTATATAGAAGAGGGCAACTACTTTGTAATACAGGTTCCATCCCCCCAAAAAATTTTATATTATTCAACAAAAGGAGTTTATTACCATAGAGTAATGAAAATTGAAGGGCCTGAAACTGTTCCTATGTTACCAAATGAACAATTGTCCAGATTGAGTAATCTAGGAAGAATTGATATTTCGCAAGAAGAATTATCAGAAGCAGCTTTTGATGACTTTGATCCTGTCGAATTTGCCAGATTAAAAAACTTAATTTCACAAATTTCATCAAATAATCCTCTTTTAAACTTATCAAATGAAGAGCTGGCCAAAGCTCTTGGTTTTGTAAAAACTAATAATAAAGGTGTTTTAATACCAACATTAACGGGTATGCTAATTGTGGGAAAAGAAAGCTCTATAAATAAGTTTATTCCTACTCATGAAGTAGCTTTTCAAGTAATAGATGAAAATTTAAACCCTAAAACAAATAAATTTTTCAAAAAATCAATTATTGCAACAATTGAAGAAATATATAGCCTTTTTGAAGCATATAATAAGGAGAAAGAAATTAATTTAGAGTTACAGAGAATTTCTATTCCTGATTATTCTCCTTTTGCATTTAGAGAAGCTCTTTTAAATGCGCTTATTCATAGGGATTATTCGATTAATCAATCAATTTACATTAGATTTGAATCAGACCATTTAAAAATAATAAGCCCTGGCGGTTTTATTGAGGGAATAACTCTAGATAACTTTATCACACATGAACCAAAACCTAGAAATCGACAATTGGCAGAAGTTTGTCAAAGGATAGGCTTAGTTGAAAGAGTTGGTAGAGGTATCGATAAAATATTTATAGAACAACTAAGACTAGGAAGATGTGCTCCTGATTATTCATCTACAGATAATAATACTGTTAGAGTTATGCTTCCTGGTGGTGAATCAAATTTAAATTTTGTTAAGTTTGTTGTGCAGAATAAAATAACTAATTTATACGAACTTCTTATTTTATCCACATTACAAGAACATAAAAAAATTGATTTAAAAACTTCGGCTAAATTGATACAAGAAAATCAGCAATCTGCCAAAAAAAGGTTAAGTAATTTAATTTCTAAAAACTTTATAAAAAATAAAGGAAAAGATTATACTTTAAGTTCCTGGGTTTATAGAGAATTAAATATTTTAGATGAGTATATTCGTTTGAGTGGTTTTGATGGGATTCAGCAGGAAACTATGATTATGCAATATATAGAGGAGAAAGGATCTATAACAAGAGCAGAAGTTGAAACTTTATGTAATATACCATCAAAAACCGCCTCGAGAAGGATAGATAAACTTATAGAAAATGGAAAAGTAAAAGTAGTTGGAAGAAATAGATCTACAAAATATATAAACAAGATTAAAAATGACCAGCAAAATGGCTAGCAAAATGACTAGCAAAGTAATAAGAATTGTTAAAGAAAACGGTTAATTGCCGGCTGGTGCAGGAGTTAGAGGGCATTGTTATGAATAACTATGAATGACGATGAATGACGATGAATGACGATGAATGACGATGAATGATAAACGAGATCTTCTTAAGCTAAAAATATCTTTAATATATTATTAAAATTTTAAAATATTGAAAATATTATGTATGAGGAATTACTTTAAATATTGAAAAATTTAAATTCAAAAATTCCCCAAGAATAAATTATCTTCTACGCAATATAAATAAGCTCTTGTGTTTTATAAATTTTCAGCAAAGATAATAAAACATTACTAAAAAGCTGGACATCAACGCCCAGCTTTTTAATTTTATTATTTTTATATAATATAGCTAATCTTCTTTCTTCTTTCCACCGCCGTAGCTATGTTCGCCGCCTTTTTTAGCTATTTCTTTTTGTTTTTCAGGGTCCATTCCGGCAAAACCGCGGCCTTTTTTTTTCTTCACTCATAAGGTTCCTCCTATTTTTTTATGAATTGAATTTTATAAACATGTTTAAAGTTTTTTTATTGAACTTCATTCGACTAAAGTGTAGTTATTATAAGGAGTTACCATATAAAAAGATGAAATTTTGTTATAATATTATTAGGAGTAGCTGGATTTTAAAAATTTAAAAAAATGAAATTAAAAACAATACAGATGTCGCAAATAGGCGAAGTTAATTTTCGAAAGAGTAAACGAAATAAAAAAATAAACATTACTGTAAAACCTCCTGGAATCGTCAGGGTTTCTCTTCCTGAAAGAGGAGATTTTAAGCATGCTGAAAAATTTGTACAAAGCAATATAGACTGGATCCTGGAAAATATTGAGAGAGTAAAAAATATTAAAAAGCCCAAAGAAATAATTGATGAAAAAACAAATTATAAAACAAGGCATCATACATTATATTTTCAGACTCATAAGGCAAAAAAAGTGCAATGCAAGTTGCATGAAGGGAATATTATGGTCTGTTATCCTGAAACAGCAAGTATTCACGAGGATCATATTCAAAAAGCGGTAAGAAAAAGTATTGATTCAGCTTTAAAATTGGAGGCTGAAAAATATTTATTAGAAAGAGCGGAATTTTTAGCTCAAAAAAGAGGTTTTAAATATAAATCATTAAGTCTTTTTAATTCTAAAAGGTACTGGGGTATGTGCATGAATGATAATTCAATAAAGCTGAATATTCATTTAATGAGGCTTCCTGATGAACTGATAGATTATGTGATTCTTCATGAATTTGCTCATATTAAAGAGAAAAATCATAGCCCTAAATTCTATGAAGTTCTAGGGACTCTGGTTCCTGAGCCAAAAGTTTTGTACCAGCAGATGAAAAAGTATTATCCAACGCGGTATAACTAGAATTTAGTGTTTATCGTTAACTGCTTTTATATAAGCGATGTTGGTTTTTCTAAGCCTGTTACTAACTGTTTCGCCTGCTTTTCTAAGCATGTTTACAGCCAGGATTGGTTTCATTTTAATTATTTTTTCAAAAGAAGCACAGCTAAACCTGACAATAGTTACCGGGCTAATGCTCATGATGCTTGCTGATCTTGTGCCAGGAGAAATAAGTGCCATTTCTCCAATAACCTGCGGGGCATCAAGTTGAGCAAGCTGTTCTGGATGATTATTCCCATTGTTTTTCAATACAATTACAGAACCTGCAATTATGAAAAACATTGAATCCTGGATCTCACCTTCTTTAAAGATGTATCTATTTTTTTCATAGTAATAAACTTCTAACATTTTAGATAATATTTCAAGATATTCATCCGGCAAATCATTAAAAAAGGGAATTGAAGCTATTTCATCAATAGATAACTCTCTTTGGCTTCTCATAAAGTAAAATTCCTTTTTTTGTAAAAGTTTTAAGTAATTTTACTAATTATTTCATATTTTGTAAATTTGTTAAAGAATCTATTTCTTCTGTTAAGTAAGCTATCGGTATCATTAATGCCAGGTTTTCATCAGAAAGTTCTGGTTTTGATGGCTGTGGGCTTTGTTTTTTGTTGTTTAATTCCTGTAAATCATTAATAAGTTTATCTCTTCTTAAATTAGCAACTTTTAATTTAGTGTTTACATTTGTCATATCAAGCGCTGAGCTTGAAGCAGGCATTTTTGCTTTATCAAATATGCTGGAATTATCCGGTTGCCCGGTTTTTATTATATTTGAAGGAAATGAATTTTTTCCTGATATTGAATTGAAACCTGAAATGCCGAAAATATTGTTTTCCATAAATTTTGCCTCTTGTTTGTTAAGCTATATATAAATTAACAATATTTATACAGATAAATTGCTGGTAAATACTGGTATTTGCCGGTATTTTACATTAAATTTATATTAAATTTTTACAGAACACTTCTACGGAAGGTTATTAGCGTTTTCCAGGTTGCTTATTGTGGCAAACAGGAATTTGTGCTGAAAATCGATAGACTAAAAACTCCTTAAATGATGGTTTCTCCATAATGATTTGATTATCTCAGGAAGCGATATTGGATCAAAAGGTTTAGCGATTACTCCAAGAATATCAAGCTGTGAATATTCTAAAACATCTTGAGAATGAACTTCTGTTGTTAAAAAAATAGCAGGCCTTTCTGCTTCTTTATTAATTTTGCGTAATTTTTTAAGTAATTCTACTCCGTCCATCTCAGGCATCATAAAATCCAGTAAAAATAAGTCGGGATTGTGATTTTTAATCATTTCTAATGCTTCATAACCTGAACTACAGACCGTTACCTCAAACCCGCCAATATCTTCCAAAGACATTCGTACCAGATTCTGGATATTAGGATCGTCTTCAACATAAAAGATTGTTTTTAAAGCCGGAAATTTCATATTAATATTATAAGGTATATAATAGAAATTATTAAAGAGATTTTTTTATTCAAGCATGTCAACTCTTTTTTGATGGCGTTCGCCTTCAAACTCTGTTTCCAGCCATGTTTTTACTATTTCCAAAGCCAAACCTGGTCCAACAACTCGCCCGCCTAAAGTTAGAATATTTGCATTATTGTGCAAACGGCTCATTTTTGCGCAAAAAATGTCATTGCAGTTTGCAGCGCGGATACCACGCACTTTGTTTGCAGCTATTGCCACGCCAATACCAGTTCCGCATACAATAATTCCCCGATCAAATTTCCCGTCAGCTACCCTTGCTGCGATATCCTTTGCTATTACAGGGTAATCTACCCGAGTTTTGTCATAAGTGCCAAAATCGTAATATTCCAAATAAAGTTCCTGTAATTTTTGTTTTATTTCTTCTTTTAGTTCAAACCCGGCATGGTCTGAACCTATTGCTATTTTTAAGTTTTTCATGTTTTTATGCCCTCTTACCTGTTGCTTGACTTTAAGACATGGTTGTTTTACATAATATAATACTTATCTAATATTAAAACATATTTCAAGGAGAAATTAAGTGCCCACAATAAACCAATTAGTTACAAAAGAACGTAAAACAATAACAGAAAAAACAAAGTCCCCTGCATTAGCGTCATGTCCACAAAGAAGGGGAGTTTGTACAAGGGTTTACACAACAACCCCTAAAAAACCAAATTCTGCCCTGAGAAAAGTGGCAAGGATAAGGTTAACAAACAGTTTTGAAGTAACCGCTTATATTCCGGGTGTAGGCCACAATTTACAGGAGCACTCTGTAGTATTAATTCGTGGCGGAAGGGTAAAAGATCTTCCTGGCGTAAGATATCATATTATCCGTGGTACACTCGATACAGCAGGTGTTAAGGATAGAAATCAAGGAAGAAGTAAGTATGGCGCGAAAAGAGCTAAAAAATAACAGGAGAAAATAATTAATGTCACGCAGAAATAAACCCCCAAAAAGAACACCAGTACAGGATCCTATATATAACAGCACAGATGTTGCTAAATTTATTAACAGGATCATGCGCCGCGGCAAAAAAAGCCTGGCACAGAGAATTTTCTATGATTCAATGAATATGATTCAGGAAAAAACAAAAAAAGAGCCAATGGAAGTATTCCAGCAGGCTTTGAAAAATGTTGTTCCTTTAATTGAAGTTAAAGCAAGAAGGATCGGCGGTTCTACTTACCAGGTGCCAACGGAAGTTAGCCCGGAAAGAGGAGCTGCGCTTGGATCAAACTGGATTATTGATATTGCAAGAGGTAAATCCGGCAAGCCAATGAATGAAAAACTGGCTGCAGAAATATTATCAGCTGCAAATGGTGAAGGCGCTGCTGTTAAAAAACGTGAAGATACTCACAAAATGGCAGAAGCTAACAAAGCATTTGCTCATTATAGGTATTAATAATAATTAACTTTTGACAAAAAAGACCGGCATTGCCGGTCTTTTTTTATTGCTTATTTGTCGAACGCACTGTCCGATTTTTGGGTTTTCGGAAATGACCCTAAAGGCCTATCGTTATTGGTTTTTAGTGATTTTGGATTATAAAAATCGAACGAAATCGAACGATTTTTAGTGAAAAATTTTTTTATTTTTGGTGCTAATTTTGGATTATTGGAAATTATTGTCATGGGTGTTTATACATGTATTATAGCATGGTTTGGCAGGGTTTTGGGGCTAATGTTTCAGGATTTTGCCTATTTTTTCAGACATTCTAGAGATTTTAATTGTTTTCGTCTCGGGCTATTTCGGCAAAAACCTGTGATTCAGCGTTGCCTATTAAGTTTTCAATGATATTATCGAGCAAAAATTTAACCCGCTCTGATTTTATTGAAATCCCTGCTCGCAGTTTATACAGTTTTTTCTTTTTATTCATTTTTTATTCCTTATGTTTCGAATATTACGAAAAAAGTGATATTAGTAAGACTTAATGTATCACTAGTAATACTTGGTGTCAAGAAAAACCTATATATTTTACAATATTAATTATGATTAAGAACAATTTATCTAGAATTCTTGGCGAGAGACGAATGAAAATGTCGGAACTTATTGAATTAACAGGGCTAGGCAGAAGCACTGTTGAAAGAGTTTATTATCATAAGGGTAGAAACATAAGTTATGATACTTTGGATAGAATTTGTAATGCTTTAGAAATTTCGGTAGGCGAGTTGTTGGAGCATTCGCCGGATTAAGATTATTGGTATGCGGTGCGCATCCTGCTTTACACGGTTATAAGATCTTTCGACTCGGGCTGCGCCCTCGCTCAAGATGACGCTAAGGGTTGTTTGCTGGATAGACCCTGAAACAAGTTCAGGGTAACGTTTTTAAAGATATAAAATCATTCAAATAAATCAGCATGTGAGCCTGTCCTGAAAAGCCAGAGTTTATTATTTTCGAGATCAATTGTATAAATCAACAACCAGTCAGGTTCAATGTGGCATTCGCGGCAGCCGTTGTAGTTTCCTGTAAGATTGTGATCCCTGTATTTTTCTTCAAGGGACTCCCCAAAGAGTAGCTTTAAAACCACAGTTTTTAATTTTTCCATATTTTTGCTACGTTTTTGGGCAAGTTTAACCTCTTTTTTAAACTTATTTGTCCTGACTTGTTCCAGCATTATATTCCCAGGTCTTTAAAAAGGTCTTCAACGTTTTTAAAACTTTTTATATTTTTCCCCTTCAATGCATCATCAATAACCTTCCTCGTTTCCTTGTTGGGGATTTTAACTTCAAACGGCAAGCCCTGCTCCATTTCTATTTGCTTAAAATATATGTTTATAGCTTCACTCGTGCTAAGACCAAGTTTTTCAAGTATTTTCTGGACAGATTGTTTTAATTCCGGTGATATTCTAACTCTTAATACTTCTGTTTTTGCAGTCATGATTTTTTCCTCAAGTCATTTTAACACAATTGTAGCACTTTTGTGTTAAAAGTTCAAGGTAAAAAATTATTTAAAAATTTTTTTATTTCTACTGTCAATTTTTTTTTTGACGATACTTTATATTATTAGAAGAAAAAATAAATAAGGAAAAAATACTATACTACTGTATATTTTTATGTTTTATACTTAGTAAATAATAGAACAAATGGAAAAAAATACAGTCTAAATAAATAAGAGTGGAGTTAAGTAAGTTAAGTAAGCAAATTTTGTAAGAAGGAAAAGATCATGAGCAGAAAATACAGTTTGGAAAATGTAAGAAATATAGGCATAGCAGCCCATATTGACGCTGGTAAAACAACAGCAACAGAAAGAATTTTGTTTTACACAGGTTTTAGCCATAAGTTAGGTGAAGTCCACGAAGGAACTTCAGTTACTGACTTTATGGAACAGGAAAGAGAAAGAGGGATTACAATCACCTCTGCTGCGGTTACCAGTTTCTGGAAAGACCGCCAGATAAATATTATTGACACGCCGGGTCACGTTGACTTTACTGTTGAAGTTGAAAGATCACTTCGTGTATTAGACGGCATGGTCGCAGTTTTTTGCGCAGTAGGCGGTGTTCAGTCACAGTCAGAAACAGTATGGCGCCAGTCAAAGAAATACCAGGTCCCTAAAATTGTTTTTGTTAATAAAATGGACCGTGTTGGCGCTAATTTCGCCAGAGTTGTTGAACAAATAAGAACCAGGCTCCAGGGAAATGCTGTTCCTATTCAATTACCAATAGGAAGTGAAGACCAATTGCGTGGAATCGTAGATCTTATAGCTAAAAAAGCTTACATTTACCTGGATGATCTTGGAAAAGAAATAAAAGAAGAAGAAATTCCTGAAGAAATGAAAGAAGTTGCGGCAGATTATAGAGAGCAACTTATTGAAGCAATTGCTGAACATGACGATGAATTAATGATGAAATTCCTCGAGGGTGAAGAATTAACCGAGGAAGAAATCAGAAATAGCCTTAGAAAAGCAACAGTTGCGAATAAAATAATTCCAACAGTTTGCGGTTCTGCTTTTAAAAACAAAGGTATTCAATTGCTGCTTGATGCAATAGTAGATTACCTGCCATCACCGCTGGAAGTACCTCCTGTTACAGGTAAAGCACCTAATGGTAATGAAGTTGTAAGAAACAGCGATGATAAAGAACCGTTTGCAGCGCTTGCTTTCAAGATAATGACAGATCCTTATGTTGGAAGATTAACATTTATCAGGGTATATAGCGGTAAACTTGAATCAGGAAGCTATGTGCTCAATACCAGAACAGGTAAAAAAGAGCGTATAAGCAGAATAGTTCAGATGCAGGCTGATACAAGAAATGAAATTAAAGAAGTAAGAGCTGGTGATCTTGTTGCTGTAGTGGGATTAAAAGACACAACAACAGGCGATACACTGTGTACAGAAGCTGCTCCAATTGTTCTTGAAAACATAGAGTTCCCTGAACCCGTTATTTCAATTGCAATAGAGCCAAAAACCAAGGTGGACCAGGACAAATTATCAATTGCCCTTAATAAACTGGCTGATGAGGATCCTACTTTTAAAGTAAAAATCGACCAGGAAACCGGTCAGACAATTATTTCCGGAATGGGAGAACTTCACCTGGAAATCATTATTGACAGGCTTTTAAGGGAATTCAATGTTGGCGCTAACGTTGGTAAACCACAGGTTGCTTACAGAGAGACAATTACCAAAGAAGTTGAAGTTGAAGGTAAATTTATTCGTCAATCAGGCGGACGCGGCCAATACGGCCATGTATGGCTTAGATTACAACCGCTGGAAGCTGGAAAAGGCTTTGAATTTGAAAACAAGATTGTTGGTGGAACAGTGCCAAAAGAATATGTTCCTGCTGTACAAAAAGGTGTTCAGGAAGCTTTGGCCGGCGGAATAATGGCTGGATATGAAGTTATAGATATAAAAGTCACCATCTTTGACGGTAGTTACCACGAAGTTGACAGTAACGAGATGGCGTTCAGGGCAGCTGGAAGTATTGGTACCAAGGAAGGCGTTAGAAAAGCTAAGCCTATCCTTCTTGAGCCTATAATGAAAGTTGAAATAGAAGTTCCTGAGAATTATTTAGGCGACGTAATAGGCGACCTTTCAAGCAGAAGAGGCAGAGTGGAAGGCATGGAGCCAATAGAAGGAACCGGCTTACAAAAGATAAATGCAAACGTTCCTCTGGCAGAAATGTTCGGTTATGCAACTGATATAAGAAGCAAAACCCAGGGACGTGGAACATTCACTATGGAATTTGCAAGATATGAACAGGTTCCAAATAATATTGCTGAAACGATAGTCGGCAGTTTTGCAGGATCAGGCAGCAATTAATTAAAGAATAATAGACAATAAAAAACCGGCCATTGGCCGGTTTTTTATCTTTAGAATATTTAAAGCTTTATACTTATTGTTTTTTTGTATATAGCATAAACCATATAAAATAAACCGGCAAATGTCATTATCATGATTAATGCAGCGATATATTCATTCATTTTTTTGCTCCTTCTTTTTTAATTCAAATAAAAAGTTGTTAGTTGTTTCACTTAAATTAAGTATTAAATAAAACATAAAACCACTTAAAATAAAGCCTAAAACTACAAATATTATCTCGACGAATGTAGCATTCCCATTTAATGCTTTAATAAGTAATCCAACAGTAGCACCTGCGCTCACAATAAGAATATTAGTAAAGGCAGTTTTCTCCGCTGTAAGCATCTTTATTCCAGTTTTCAAAAATTCTTCATTCATAATTTTATTTTACCCCTGTTGTTTGAAGAAAGCTATGGCCTTAAGAAAAATTCAATATTAAAAATCTAAAGAAAAATGTCAATTATTTTTGTTCAGGTGTTTTATCTAATTATTAAAGAATTATAAGGATTTTATTTTATGTACCCCAATTACTATAACCAGCTACCCGTTAACTGGGTTGGGTTAAACGACACAAAAGCCCTGTTAAAGCCGCCTATTTACAGAAAAAGGAATGAAGGCATCCCAGATCAGTATTATCTCGGGTTTTCTCCAACATCTCAGGGGAATTATACTTTATTAACTCCCTGTATGCTTACACAATCAGTTTCGCCTGTTGGAGAGACAGTAGTTTCCAATAATACAGGCGAAGTTTTTGACAGGATAATGTAAAATGCTTATAAATGCATATGCAACGCGTCTATATCAGGTTAAGCCAAGCACCAGAATGGGCTTTACCGGCTCAGATGATGAACAAAGAATCAAAGTTCTTTTTGAAGATTTTAAAAAGGCTGAAAATGGAAGGCTTTTTAAGGAACCTCTTGAAAAATTAAGGAAAATAGTTAAACCTTATTCTGATGATATGCCTAAGATAAATATGGGTTATCGCTACACTTCTTGTTATAGAGCTAAAAAAGTAAGAGATGAAGGATTTAAGCTGCCTTTTATAATAAATAACTGTGAAAATCTTGATGCAGGAAACGCAATACATTTATTTCCCAATAAAAACGTCTGGTGGCATAACAATATTCTTTTAAAAATTAAAATAAATACTGATAAAATTGCATATATTGCTTTTAATGAGTGGGAAAAGTTTGGAGAAAATCTATATGAGCCAATTTTCAAATATACAGAAAACAAACAAATTACCTTTGATGAAGAAAGAGCCTTAAAAAATGAACTTAAAAAGGAGCTTTTTATTGATATGGGCTATGATGCGCTTTACTTAACAGGAATGACAGCACAAAAAAATCAGCCACAAATAGCTGTCTTTAATCCTGAAAAATTAGAACTATTGGAGATTAAAAAAACAGGTATTTAAACTGCCTTTGTGTTAAGATTTTATTAGATAAAAGGGAGAATTAAAGACTTTGGCGCAGAAAACACTTTTCGGAGATGGAAATATAGTCCCTGTTAATATCAGGGATGAAATGAAACGTTCATATATAGACTATGCAATGTCAGTTATAGTTGGCAGAGCGCTTCCTGATATTCGTGACGGTTTAAAACCTGTACACAGGCGAATATTGTTTGCTATGAATGAACTTGGAATGTATCATGACAAGCCATTCAAGAAATGTGCACGTATTGTCGGGGAAGTTCTGGGTAAATACCACCCCCACGGCGATACTGCTGTTTATGACGCTCTTGTCCGCATGGCGCAGACTTTTTCTACAAGATATATGACAATTGACGGGCATGGTAACTTCGGAAGCGTTGATGGGGATTCCGCAGCTGCAATGAGGTACACAGAAGCTCGTATGGCTCCTATTGCCATGTCCATGCTTGGTGATATTGATTCTGACACGGTTGAATTCGCTCCCAACTTTGACGGTAGTTTAGAAGAACCCGAAATTCTTCCTGTAAGACTGCCAATGCTTCTTTTAAACGGACAGAGTGGCATTGCTGTTGGCATGGCAACAAATATTGCTCCGCATAACCTGAAAGAGATTGTGGATGGCACTATAGCATTTATTGATAACCCGGAAATATCTATACCTGAATTAATGGAATATATTAAAGGGCCGGATTTCCCGACAGGAGCCACAATTCTTGGTACTGAGGGAATAAAACAGGCTTTTGAAACAGGAAGAGGCAGTGTTGTAATGCGGGCTGTTACCCGCTTTGAAGAAGTTGATACCGGGCCGGGAAGGCAGGACAGAACAGCCATTATTGTTTCAGAATTACCTTATCAGGTAAATAAAGCAGCATTAATTGAAAAAATTGCAGAGCTTGTAAAGGATAGAAAGCTCGATGGTATAAGCGATATAAGGGACGAGTCCGATAGGGACGGCACCCGTATTGTAATTGAGTTGAAAAGAGATGCAAAGCCTGATGTTGTTCAGAACAATTTGTTTAAGCAGACTACTTTGCAAACATCTTTTGGCGTGAATATGGTTGCTCTTGTGAACAAGCAGCCAAGACTTCTTAGTCTTTATGAGATTATTAATGAATTTGTAGAACACAGGATTGAGATTGTAACAAGAAGAGCACGCTTTGACATGCGCAAAGCTAAAGCCAGGGCACATATTCTGGCTGGTTTAATTATTGCGCTGGGTGATTTGGACAGAATAATCGAGCTTATTAAAACTTCTAAATCAACTGAAGAAGCAAGAAATGGCCTTATATCAAAATATGGGCTTGATATGGATCAAGCGAATGCCATACTTGAAATGCAGTTAAGAAGATTAACAGGGCTTGAGCAGGAAAAAATAAACGCAGAATACCAGCAGTTAAAAGAAAGAATAGCTGAACTTGAAGCTATACTTGCAGACAGGCAAAGAGTGCTTAATATTATTAAAAAAGAACTTGAAGAAGACAAAGAAAAATACGGTGACGAGCGCAGAACCGTGATAATACCTTATCAGGACGAATTATCGATAAAAGACCTTACACCTGATATTCCTATGGCTGTATTTATGACCAGAAATGGTTATATAAAAAGAATTGCGCTGGATACATTTGAAAGGCAAAACAGGGCTACAAGAGGAAAAGGCGGCATAAAAACACGGGACAATGACGATGTTCAGCATTTCTTCACCGCCACAATGCATAATAAAGTGCTTTTCTTTACGACTAAAGGGGTTGTTTACAGTTTAAATGTATATGATTTTCCTGAAGGTGGAAGGACAGCAAAAGGCTTGCCTATAATAAACCTGCTTCCTGTTGGCCAGGATGAGCATGTAACTGCAATAATTCCAATTGAGAAGTTTTCAGAAGAAAAGTATCTTTTATTGCTTACTAAAAAAGGTTTTATCAAGAAAATTGAGCTTAATAACTTTAGTTCCATAAGAAGAAGCGGAATTATAGCAATGGGCCTTGGCGATGATGACAGGCTTGAATGGGTAAAAATGGCTGAAAAAAATGATGAGATAATAATCGGGACAAGCCGTGGCATGGCAATAAGATTCCCTGTTGTTGATTTAAGACCACTTGGCAGGAGCGCAAGAGGCGTTACTGCAATAAAATTAAGAGCGGACGATTCTATTGTTGGAAGTGACATTATTCCAAAACATCAGACAGCCGATTTATTAATAATAACCACTGACGGTTATGGCAAAAGAACCTTGATTTCTGAATTCCGGCCGCAAAACAGAAGCGGAATAGGTCTCATTTGCACCAAGTTCAAGAGGCCGACAAGTCGTGTTGCTTCTATCAACCTTGTTACAGAAGAAGATGAAGTTATGATTGTAACTGCTCAGGGTATTACAACAAGACAGAAGTCTTTCAGTATTTCAAGGCAGGGAAGGCCTGCAACAGGCGTTTGTGTGCAGTCTTTAAATAATAACGACCATGTAATTGCGGTGAATAAGATTGTCTTGCCGGATGAAGATGAAGAATGATTTTTTCTATATAGAAAAAAATAATCTTTATCGGCAATTAAAAACTAATAACTCAGATGCCATGCAATTTTCATCCAATAACTATCTGGGGCTGGCAGGGGATGAGCGTTTAAAAGAAGCGGTGATTGAGGCTGTAAAGAAATACGGGGTTGGCTCTACCGGCTCACGTCTTATTTCCGGCACGCACAAATTGCATGTCGAGCTTGAAGAAAAGATTGCTGAATTAAAAGGAACTGAGCGTGCGCTGGTGTTTTCTACGGGATATACGGCTAATTTGGGTGTTTTATCTGCTGTTTTAAGCGAGCAGGACGCTGTGTATTCAGACCAGCTCAACCATGCCAGCATAATAGATGGCATAAAGTTGTCACGGGCAAACAAGTTTATTTATAAACACTGTGATATAGCTGATTTAGAAAAACTATTAAGTGAAAACCACCAGAAGTACAGGTTAAATTTAATTATAACTGACTCAATATTTAGCATGGACGGAGACAGGGCGCCTTTAAAAGAAATTGTAGAGCTAAAAAAGAAATACAATGCGCTGTTATTTGTGGATGAGGCGCATGCTTTTGGCATATATGGTTCGAATGGACAGGGGCTTTGTCATGAATTGGGCATAAATAAAGAAGTTGACATCCAGATGGGTACTTTAAGTAAGGCTGCTGGTTCTGAAGGGGGTTATATCGCAGGCAGCAGGGAATTAATTGAGTTTTTGATTAATAAATCAAGGTCGTTTATTTATTCAACCGCACCTTCAATTCCTGCAATCGCGGCATCTATCAAGGCTGTTGAAATAATAAAAGAAGGGCATCATCTACGGCAAAAGCTTTATGAGAATATTAATTACTTAAATTCAAGGCTAACGCCTTCGCAATCACCTATTTTCAGCATAAAGTTTGATACAGTCGAGCAGACATGCCGGGTTTCTGAACAATTGCTGGAAAAATACAATATTCAGGCAACCGCAATAAGGCCGCCTACTGTAGAAACCCCAAGAATAAGAATAAGCACGACGGCGCTTCATACAAGGAAGGAGCTTGACTATTTGATTAAAAGCTTAAAGTCCTTATCTTTTAATTTTGTAAGATAATTCCCTTTGTTTTTGTCTGGACATTTCTTCCTGCTCAGGCATTTCAGCACTCATTTCGGCCATTGATTCTTCTTTGAGTTCACAAAGGTGTCTCTGTCCGTTTTTAACGATTTCATGCATTTCGCCAAGGTCATTATCAAGATTGCAGAGAATTGTTTCAGCATACTTGTCTGCGCCTTCTCTTATTTTCATAGCTTCACTCAAGGAGGCCATTTTGATGCGTTCTGCTTCTTCACGGGCGCGATTTCTTATCATTTCCACTTCTGAAACAACTTCTTCTCTGATTTTATTTGCTTCGGCCTGGACAGCGTTCAGCAATTCAGACTCGCTCAGCATTTTTTCAGCGTGGTTTCTTGCTTCTATCATTAGCATTTCTGCTCTTTTGCGCGCTTCAGCCTGAATTTCTTCACTTTTTCTTATTATGCTGTGTGCTTCCTGGATTTCACCGGGAATAGAAGTTCTTATTTTGTCGAGAATATCAATAACTTTCTCGTGGTTTACTATAATAAAAGGCGAAAGAGGAACTGGTGGGCTTTTAAGGACCATCATTTCCAGTTTGTCTAAGAGTTTGTAAATACTGTTAACAGACATAATTCTCTCCAACTATTTTCCTATTTTCTTATACTTTTAAAATATTTTTGAACGGGTTTCGGCACTAATTTTGAAATATCACCGCCAAAGCGCGCGATTTCTTTAACAATACTTGATGATACAAAGTTGTTTTCAAGGCTGGGAACAAGGAATATTGTGTCAATATTAGGGTTAAGGTTTTTGTTTGTTTGTGCCATCTGCATTTCGTATTCAAAATCTGATACTGCCCTTAATCCTCTTATTAAAATCTGAGCGCCCTTTTTGCCGGCATATTCCACAGTTAATCCTTCATAGCAGTCAATTTCAATATTTTTGACATCTTTTATGGATTCTTTTATAAGGTTCATTCTTGTTTCTGCGGAAAGAAAAGGATTTTTGTCTTTGTTTGTAAGAATAACAACAATAATTTTTTCAAAAAGCCTGGAAGCCCTCATAAGGACCTCATAATGCCCGTTTGTTATCGGGTCAAAGCTTCCTGGATAAATTGCTGTTACCATTCTGTTACGGGTTCCCTCTCCCGTTTAAACTCGTAATTTAATAATAATAATATAATACAATCGGATGATTTAGCAAATTAATGTTAATAATAACATTTCCATAACACTATTTTTTAGAGTATTTGGGGAGAGAGAATTTTGCAAAAAACACTAAGTTTAAAAGAATTACCACATAAATTTATTTCTTCAGGAATGACATTACCTGAGCTTTCTGGTTATCTGGGTGTGTCTGAAGAGCTTATTCGGGAATGGGAAAGATTTTTTAATTTATTTCCTGAAAAAGAGGCACAGGGGGGAGATCAAAAAGAAAAAGTATATTCACAAAAGAGAATCAGGGATTTTATAAAAATCAAGGATGGCATAGACAGAGGGACGTCTTTGTATGACATCAGGAAGAAAATATTTAAAATTGATGTTGAGCCTGAAAAAAATCCATTTGAAAATAATCAGAATGTTGTTGAATTTAAGGTTGAAGAAGAAAAAGCAACTTCAGTTATTAATGAAGACGCTATAATAAAACCTTTTCTTACGCAAATAACCAGGGCTAATGAGAGAATCGGCGAACTTATTCTGGAAAAAGCCAAAATAGTAGAAGAAACAGCTATTGAAAAAGCTAATTTAATGGCAGAATTAAAAATTTTACAGGCAAAAAATACAGAAGTTTTAGCAGAAAGGGAAAATCTGTTTGCAGTTATAAAAGACAGGGAAGAACAGTTTAAAAGGTCTTCTATCCAGGAAAGCATCCTTGCTGAATCATTAAAGTTTTCTCACGAAATGCTCAAGCAAAAGGAAGAAGAAATATCATATACCAGAAATAGAATTGAAGCGTATGAAAAAGAACTTCGGGAAAAAGACAGTATTATTTATAACCAGAGCGAGGAATTAAGTAAATTGCTTGAAAAGCAGAATAAAAAATGGTGGCATTGTTTGCGGGATATATTCTTCTAATTCAGAGCTGTTTTTTGCTATAATCTAGGAATGTTAAAGTTCCTGCGAAAAATAATGGAGCAAATCTCCAGGTTTAACGCCACAACCTGTGAATATAAGCTTATAACAAAGCAGGCGGCAATTCCGTCAAAGGCTTATGTAAACTGGGGCATTCACCTTGCAAATTCCGGTGATGTTGAGGAAGCAATTGAAAAGTTTGAATCCTCATCATACATGCGGCCCTTAAACCCTGAAAGTTTTAACAGCTGGGGGATTGCGCTGGCGAGTGTGGGAAAATACGAGGAATCAATTTCTAAATTCAGGCAGGCTGTAAAAATTGATCCAACCTGTATAAAGTCTTATACTTTGTGGGGTGCGGCTTTAGTTGAGCTTGACAGATTTGAAGAAGCAGAGCAAATGTATAAATATGCCATTGAAAGAAGCCCTTATAACATTGAAACATACCTTAACTGGGGAATTGCGCTTGCCAGAAAAAATAAAAGAAACCTTGCTGAAGCAAAATTCAGAAAAGCGCTTGATTTGTATCCAAGATCGGGACAGGCGGCTTTTCTTCTGGGGATAGTGCTTGTAGAGATGGAAAGGTATAATGAGGCAATAGAAAAGCTTGATTTGTCCTTAAAATTTCAGGAAGGTAACCCGGAAGCTTGGCATTATTATGCAATGGCTTTATTAAAGATTGGGGAATATGAGAAAGCTTATGAAAAAGCTCAAATAGCAATAAAAATGCTTCCTGCAAAAGCAGAATTTGAAATTAACCTTGCTGAAATATTTGTTGCTCTTGGAAAAGATGAGCAGGCAACAGAATGTTATGAATTGGCTGAAAAAATAGACCCGGAGAACTCAGAATTGTTTACATCATGGGGAATAACATTCCAGAAACAGGGAAATTATGCAGAAGCTGTTAAAAAACTTGAAAAAGCAATGGAATTAAACCCTGAAAACGAGAGAACAATGTATTTTTTGGCTTTATCTTTGCTTGAAACAGGTGATAGTAAGAATTTAGAGAATTCACGGCAGCTTTTTGAAAAAGTTCTGGAAAAAGATCCCCGTTATGTTGATGCTTACATAAAACTAGGCTTTATTTTAAGGAAAAAAGAAGATTTTAAAGGAGCAATTGAAAAATATAAAGAAGCATTAAAGTATCCACTTAAAAAAACCGGGGCTAATTTTTTTATTGCTTCTGCTTACTGGGCTTTAAACCGGCATGAAGATGCGGTTATGTATTATAAAAGAGCTATTGAAGAAAATCCTGAGCATGCCGAATCTTATGCTGAATATGCGGCTGTTTTAAACGAGTTGGGTAATAATGATGAGGCTATAAGAAAAATACGAAGAGCCTGCCAGCTTGATCCTGGTAATAGCACTATAAAGATGTATTATAATGAAATAAATTCAAAAGGAAGAGAATAATGAGTATAGTAGTACAAAAATTTGGCGGGACGTCAGTTGCGGACTCCACAAGAATAAAAAACGTCGCCAATGCTGTTATAAGGGAATATAATAATGGCAATCAGGTTGTGGTTGTTGTTTCTGCCATGGGTAAAACAACGGATTACCTGGTAAAACTGGCGGGAGAATTAGCAGAAAATCCAAATCACAGGGAAATGGATATGCTTCTTTCAACAGGTGAGCAGGTTTCTATTGCGCTTTTATCCATGGCAATCCAGGCGGCCGGGTGTCCGGCAATCAGTTTGTTAGCCTCACAAATTGGCATTATCACAGAAGGGGTTCATACAAAGGCCAGAATCCTTGATATTAAAACCGATAAAATGAAAAAACACCTTGATGAAGGAAAGATTATAGTAGCGGCAGGGTTTCAGGGAGTTACAACAGATGGCGAAATTACCACACTTGGTCGTGGCGGTTCAGATACCACTGCGGTTGCTCTTGCAGCAGCGTTGAAAGCTGACAGGTGCGATATTTATACTGATGTTGATGCTATTTATACGGCAGACCCAAGGCAGGTTCCTGCGGCTAGCAGGCTTGATACTATTTCATATAGTGAAATGCTTGAACTTGCACGAGTGGGCGCAAAAGTGCTTCATCCGAGGTCAGTTGAAACAGCAAAGCAGTATAACGTGCCTCTCAGGCTCAGAAGCAGCTTTAATCTTGATGATCCAGGAACATTAGTTATAGGAGACGATAAAATGGAAATATACAGACCCGTTACAGGCGTAGCAGCAGATTTAAAACAGGTTAGGATAGCAGTTTTAAGGGTGCCTGATCAGCCAGGGATTGCTGCAAAGATTTTTAGTTCGCTTGCTGCTGACAATATAAGCGTTGATATGATTATCCAGTCTCTTGAAGAGGGAAATCTCAATAATATTGCTTTTACGGTAAATGACAGTGATCTTAAGGGTGCTATTAATGTGCTTGAAAGGGTCAAGCTGGATATAAATGCCGGTGAGGTAGTGGTTGATGGAAATATAGCAAAAGTCAGCCTTGTTGGTGCCGGAATGGTGGACAGGCCCGGGATTGCTGCGGGGATGTTCGAAGCTATGGCAGAGGCTGGTATAAACATTAAAATGATAGCGACCAGTGAAATCAAAATAAGCTGTCTTGTTGACAAAGACCAGGCAGAAGAGGCTATACGGTCGATACACAGGAAGTTTGACCTTGATGCAAAGGTAGAGATGCAAAAGTAGCGTTTAAAAGTATCTGGCATTTTGGATTTTCAGAAAGCTGGCAAAAGTGTTGCTGTAACTGGCTTTCAGCGATTCTTGCTATATAAAAGGAAACAAAATGCGACAAAATGCAACAGTTTATAAAAATTTTTTAGCCCGGTTTTTGGATTATCGGAAATTATTATCAAAGGTGTTTATACAATTATTATAGCATATTTTGTGAGTTTTTACTCTATAATTCGCTTCAAAGCCTGCTCTTTTGTGCAATTATTCTCAGCGCAATAACTTTCAAGCCATTGAGTGTATTTTTGAAGTTCGTGCCCGCATAAGGTTTCAACAATTTCTCTTGCATTTTTATCATTCAAGCTTAAATAGCCGAGCAAGGCCAGGGCGGCTTTTCTGTTGGGTTTTAAGGGAACACCCTGAAGTTTTTGAACATTTTCATGTAAATACTGGATAATTTCCTCGAAGCCATTAATTGTTATTTTCATCAGGTTACAATTGGATTGAAGGAAGTCGGTGAAGTCCTGGTTATGGATAAGTTTGCCGGTCATTTAAAAAACTCCTTAGTTTGGTACTTAATTCCGAACGATCTGTGCTTAATTTAGCACTAGAATAAATTTTATGCAAGAGAAATATAAAAAAGACAGGGAATTTTTATGTAAACTGCTCGGCGTGGCAGTAAAGAATTTCAGGGAAAACAAGGCTAAATCAATTAGTCTTGTTTCTGATGAAGCTGATCTTTCAAAATCTATATGGGCAGACCTTGAAAAGGGCAAAAAAGACCCACAATTCACAACTTTATGGCGTATTTCCGAAGGTTTGGGGATAAAAATGTCTGAACTTTTTGAATATATGGAAAATGAGATTCCTGAGGGGTGGAGTTTAACTGAGAATTAGTGTCGGTGCGCGGTGCGCACCCAACCCTATGATTTTTGATTATCACTAGTTTTTTTCAATAAATGTGCTATAATGAATTTAACTAGTAGATTTCAAAAGGCACTGTAATGATATTTCAAGTTAAATTAACAAAAGAAGCAGTTGAACAATTACACGACCTTGATAAATCCTCAAGAAATAAAGTCCTTGAAGAATATAGAGTAATAGAAGAAATAGGACTTGAAAAAATTACTGACAAAAAACAACTTGAGAAAGGTCTCTATGAAATAAGAACAGATAATATAAGGTCATTATTCGGATACAGGCAAAAACAAATCATAATAGTAGGCCTTATATTTGTTAAAAAAACTCAAAAAACACCAAAAAGATTCATAGAACAGGCAAAAAGAAATATAGATAAGTATAAAGAATAGAAAGGATAAAGTTATGACAAGTAAAAGTAAAAATTTATCTGAAATAATGCAGGAACTTAAAAAGATCGACCCTGAGAGCTATGAACAAATAGAAAATAACGTTAAAAAAAGAGTTGAAAAAATCAGAGGTGGGGCAAGATTCGGGGCAGGAAGACCCAAAATATATCCCGTAAGACTAAAACGTGCTTACGAACTGGAAGAAGAAACGGTAAAAATTATAGAAGAAATTGCAAAAGAAAAACACGTTAGCAAAAATCAGGTTATTTCCATTGCAATAAATCATTTATCCAGATGTAAAGCTTTTTAACAAATAAATAAAGAGCACTTTTGCAAGCACTCTTATACAGGGCACATAGTGAGATTTTACATGCTAACTAACTTAAATCTTTCAGATGCAAGTTGCTTCTTTTTCTCACGTTTTCTGTGCAAATTATCAATTACATCCCGGTAACAAGAAGCAATATATGAGCTGTCCTCTTCTTTTAGAGAAGTGTAGCACTGTCTGAGTGTTTCTTTGGCTTCCCGGTATCTTTTTGACCTTATTAATATAGCCAGCTTCTGGTCATATAAGGAAGTTAAAAGTTCCTGGTTTTTTTCTGTTACGTTTATAAAAGCCTTGTCGCAGGAATCCAGAGCTTCTTTTAAATTGCCCTTGATATCAAGTACATTTGCTTTTAAACTGTATGCTTCCACAGAATAAGGGTCTGTTAAGAGTGCTTTTTCAAAACAGTCTAGAGCGGTTTGCAGTTCATCAAGACAGAAGAAGATAGTTCCTTTTAAAATATAAGCTTTTGCATTATCAGGATCAAGAGTAAGGACTTCCTGAAGCTGCATAAGCGCCATTTCGTAGTCTTTAAAGTATACGAAATTATCGTTTGCTGCTCTGATTAGTTTTTCTGCTTTTAGATTGTATAGCTTTTTAGGTGATTTATTATCTTCATTGGTTTGATTATTGACATTGGTTAAAAGGTTTGTCATTTATTTAGGTTCCCCCAGCCTCCCAAGATGTTCATCTATATAATACTAAAAACCTTTTTTTAGCAAACAAAAATTTAAAAAAATCCGCTCATGATAAAGCAGGCAGTTGCTTTAATTCAGAGATCACCATTTCCCTCTACATGGATGCCTTTTTACATTCCACCCCGGCATCATGTTCAAGAATAGAGCACATGCATGAAACAAGTTTTTTATATCAAACTTTACTTTTTTTAATAAATCATGAAAAGCCTCATGACAGGTTGTTACAAGTTTTTTTACAAAAGTTAAAGATTTGTAGGTTAAAGATTTTTTTCAGGGGTTTTTATACAACCAGAATATATAAAAAGGAAAGGGAATAAGGTAAAACATGTTAGGAAATGTAAGTTTTAATTCACATAGATCAAATTTAGGATTTTCAGGAGAAATGCTAAGCTTTCCAGAACTAAAGAACAGTAATAGAGGCAAAATTCCTAAGATTGAAATAGCAGATGACTTTTCAGAAGATGATCTTGTTTTAAAGCCAAGAGAAAATGCGGTTACTACAAGAAGAGAGATTTTGAAAGATTTAATTTCAGAACAAATTATGAACAATAAACAGTTGGGATCTTGTAAAAAACACACGGCGCTTGACTATAAGAAAAAGATACGAGATCAACAAGAGAAGAAAATTATTGAAGCAGAGAACAAGATTATTATTCATCACTATGCAGAAGAAGAAAAACCGTTAGTTACGTTTGAACAGGTAAAAGCTGCGCTTGGTGTTTAGCCTGTAATATAGCAACCTTTATAGGGTTTTTTCAAAATATTCAATGGTTTTTCTAAGCCCGTCATCCAGTTTTACACTGGGCTGCCAGTTGAGTTTTTGTTGCGCAAGGCTTATGTCAGGTTTTCTTTGGGTTGGATCATCCTGAGGTAAAGGTTTATGTACGATTTTTGAGTTGCTGTTAGTCATTTCCTTTATTTTTTTGGCAAATTCTATTATGGGGGTTTCAACAGGATTGCCTAGGTTAACAGGTCCAATAAATTCTTTTTCAGTATTCATCATTTTTATTGCGCCATCCACAAGATCGCTCACAAAACAGAAAGCTCTCGTCTGTGAGCCGTCACCATATACGGTTAAATCCTCACCTCTAAGCGCCTGAACAATGAAATTGCTAACAACTCGCCCGTCATTCGCGGCCATACGTGGGCCGTAGGTGTTAAATATTCTTATAATTTTAATGTCGACATTGTTTTGCCTGTGATAATCCATTGTGAGGGTTTCTGCAACTCGTTTCCCCTCATCGTAGCAGCTTCTGATCCCTATTGGGTTGACATTTCCCCAGTAGGCTTCCTGTTGAGGGTGTTCTTTAGGGTCGCCGTAGACTTCAGAGGTGGATGCCTGTAAAAACTTTGCTTTTACTCTTTTTGCAAGTCCAAGCATGTTTATTGTGCCGAGGACGTTGGTTTTAATGGTTTTTATGGCGTTGTACTGGTAATGAACAGGAGAGGCAGGGCATGCCAGGTTATAAATTTCGTCAACTTCAACCAGAATAGACTGTATAATGTCATGTCTTATTACTTCAAAATGTTTATTATCCATTAAATGAAGAATATTATTTTTCGAGCCGGTAAAAAAATTATCAATACAAACTACTTCATTGCCTTCATTTAATAATCTTTCGCAAAGATGTGAGCCTATAAAACCCGCGCCGCCAGTGACTAGTATCTTCTTCATAGTTAAATTAATATCTCCTGTTCTTTTCCCAATTCCATGCCGTTAGAATTATATCATCAATTTTTGTATATTCAGGCTGCCAACCCAATTCTTTCAGAGCTTTTTTATTATCAGCAAACAGGGTCGGCGGGTCGCCTTCTCTTCTTGGCGCAAGTTCTGCTTTTATTGTTTTTCGGGTTATTTCTTCGCATGAGCGTATTACTTCATTTACAGAACAACCCTTGCCAGTGCCTAAATTATAGAAATTACTTTGCTTATCCTTAAATAATTTTTCAAGAGCAAGCCGGTGCGCGCTTGATAGATCGTTAACATGGATGTAATCCCTTATACATGTACCGTCCGGTGTATCATAATCATTGCCAAAAACTTTTATGGATTCCCGTTTGCCTAAAGCTACCTGCAATACAAGCGGAATAAGGTGGGTTTCCGGGTCGTGGCTTTCTCCAATGTTTGCTTTGTTGTCAGCTCCTGACGCGTTAAAATACCTTAAAGCCATGTATTTAAGCCCATAAGCCCTGTCATAATCCTGAAGAATATGTTCTATCATTAACTTGGTTTTTCCATAGACATTTATGGGCTTTTGGGTGTGGGTTTCATCAATAGGGGTGTATTCGGGGTTTCCGTATGTGGCGCAAGTTGATGAAAAGACAATGTTTTTAACATTGCATTCAACCATTACTTGAAGCAGGTTCAGGGTGTTAACCACGTTATTATAGTAGTATTTCTGCGGATTGGTGGTGGATTCGCCTACATAGCAGCTTGCTGCAAAGTGTATAACCGCATCAATTTTATAATTTCTGAAAACTTTTCTTATTTCATCAATATTTCCAAGGTTTGCCAAACAGAAATCCTTTGTTTGTATTGCTTCTTTGTGCCCTTCTGTAAGGTTATCAAGCACAACGCAGTCAAAACCCGCCCTTTTCATTTCAAGGGTACAGTGACTTCCTATATATCCTGCGCCTCCGGTAATTAGTATCATAGCCATAAGTTTACTATAATTATTCTATTCCGTGCATTAATCTTTTTATGAATTTTGCAAAAATAAGTGCAATGATGCCTGCAACGCCGGTTATCAGCACAGGAAGCATAAAGAATTGAGGTGTGCTTAATAAGTCATACTTTCCTGCAAATACTCCTGCTGTTATGTTGGCAAAAAAGCTTGCCAGAAACCAGGTTGCCATAAGCAGGGAAGCAAATTTCACAGGCGCAAGTTTTGTAACAACAGAAAGCCCAACCGGAGAAATGCATAATTCTCCCAATGTATGAAACAAATACACAGCTAACAGCCATAAAAAGGACACTTTTCCTGGCATAGATGCCGCGAAAACCATTAATATAAAACCAATACAAACAAGAAACAGGCCAAGTGCGAATTTAACAGGTACTGAGGGGTTTTTGTTTATGCTGGACAAATCAATCCACATTCTTGAAAACAGTGAGGCTAAAAGGATTATGAGCAAGGGGTTTATTGACTGGAAATAACTCACAGGGAATTCCCAGTTTAAAAAAGAGATAAATCTGTCTGTTGAGCGATCAGCAAACAAAGTAAGCGAGCTGCCTGCCTGCTCAAAGGATGCCCAGAAAAATATGCTGAAAAACATTAAAATAAAAATAACTGCAATTTTGTGTTTTTCTTCAATAGTTAGCGGGGCTTTGCATTCAATATTGGCTGGGGTAATGCAGGTATTGCCGATATTGGGGCAAAATTTTTCTTTTCCCCATAAATAAATTAAAAGCCCAAAAAACATACCAACACCTGCGGCGGCAAAACCATAGTGAAATCCTACTTTTTCACCAAGGGTCCCGCATACCAGAGGAGAGAAAAACGCTCCTAAATTAATTCCCATATAAAAAATGGTAAAGCCTGCATCTCTTTTTCCATCTGCTTTTCCGTCATAGAGCTGGCCGACCATTGTGGAAATATTGGGTTTAAAAAAGCCATTGCCGAGTATTAAAAGCCCAAGAGCAGTGTAAAAGAATGGCAAGTCTGGGATTGCCATACTGAAATGGCCGAGCATCATTAAAATTGCGCCAATCATAATACACTTTTTCTGGCCTAAATACCGATCAGCTATGTAGCCGCCCAGCAGAGGAGTTAAATAAACCAGGCCAGTGTACATTCCATAGATACTGCCTGCTTTTTCTGTGTTAAACAGCAGGTATTTAACCATATAAAGGGTCAGCAGGGCACGCATGCCGTAGTAGCTGAAGCGCTCCCACATTTCTACGGTGAAGAGGAAGTATAGGCCGCGGGGGTGTTGGGTTTGTATATTTTTGTAAAATTGTGTCAATTTTTTATTTTCAGGTGGTTTATAGGATTAGTTGTAAAAATTATAAATGAAAGGAAGTAAAAAGGTTAAATTCAGTATCATTATCATCAGTAAAACCGGCTTTTGGAATGGCAATGTTGTTTGAAAAACCTATATCAGGAAAAGCAAGTGAAAGAACTAGAGAAGAAACAGCCGCGCTAAAGGGCTTGTCTGCAAATGACAAGATGGTGTTTATTACGGGTCCTTCAGATATTGTTGAAGGTTATGAAGAACTGAGCAATTCTAAAATAGATAAGAATGGTGCTTCAGTAAGAGAAAAGGAAATAGCTGGATATTTAGCACAATTAGGTATAAAAACTACGCCATGCAGAGGATCTATGCACATAGATAATATATTGAACTGTACCCCAGGCTTCGGACAATTAAGAAGCAAGTAAATATTGTTTATACTGGATA
>MFRL01000080.1 GCA_001784565.1 Candidatus Melainabacteria bacterium GWF2_37_15 | reverse complement strand
CTCTCTGTCATTGCGAGGCGCTAACGCGCAATCATTTGTAATACCTTACTTTGATCTAGTACCTAGGTTTCCGGCGTTAGCCGGCGAAGCAATCCATCATTTAGCCTAAAATTGGATGGATTGCTTCGGGCTAAAGCCCTCGCAATGACAGCCACAATCATTTTTTTACCAGTACCTGAATTTTTTTACTCCTGCTAAATAAGGCAATTTTGGCTCATTAGGGAATTCTAAGTGGTAAATATACCTTCTTGTATGTACATGAATGTCTTTATATGAGAAAAATAATTTATCTTTAAGAAACTTTGCTGCTTGAGAAGGGCATATTTGTGAAAGTGTTTTATATAATATTATTTCCATATAAGCTATTCTGTTTACCCAGCCAAACCCGTATATTAAGGTTTTCTCATATTCCTCCCTGCCTTCGTGTTTTTTCTGCCTTTCTTCGAGAATATTTTTATACAGTTTTTTAAAAAAGTTCAGAACCCTGTAAAATATGTGTTCTGCAAATTTAAGATAATCAGGCAAAACAAATTTTTTATGCGCCATTTCCTGAGCCAGGCACTCGCATACACACGAATTTATTTCTTCCCAGTAGTCCATGTCCGGGTTATCTTTTCAATGCCCAGTTTCATTTCCAGTCTTTCAATTCTTTTCCTGTTCGACATTTGATTCAAGTTCATTGCATTTCTCCTCAAGGGTTGTTAAACTTTCTTTTTCCCGAGCTTTTTTTTCAAGGTTTTTAAGGCGTTCCCTGAGTTCAATTGCTTCGAGAATTCTCCCGTTTTTATTAATTATGGCGTTTGCCGCTCTTAACCTGATGCTTTCGCTATCGCTTTTTAAGAGTTCTTCATGTGTTTCAACGGCCAGGGCAAATAAATTTTTCATTGAAGAAAGCGAGCTTTCATAGTGATTTTCCTGCTGTTCTTTTATTTCCCTTTTAAAATTCGGATTATTCAGCCAGTTGTAGTAAGTTTGTTTTACTATACCTGTTTTTTTGCAGGTATCCTTAATACTCCCGGTCTGGACAAATTCCACAATAAATTCCTGTTGTTTAACAGTGACAGAACTTTTTATGTTTCCCTTTAACCTCTCTGTGGTAGTGTAATCAAGTAAAGATATAAATATATTATAACATATATATCCATATATTTCATTAAGATTTAATATAAATATGAGTTATATTTTGAAGCAAGGAGGGCATACACATGGGTCTGCCCCTATAACATTTAATTGCCGCGTGGGCTAAAAGCCCACCCTATTTAACTCATTTTCCCAGAAGGGTGGGGTGGGGCTTAAAATCCTTCTCATTCAGCAAATGATCGGTGGGCTAAAGCCCACCCTATTTAACTTGGTGTGCGGTACGCAATCTAAACAAAAAATAAATTTATGCAAATTAAGCAATTTTCTTCTACCTTCAGTTTTTATTAATAACAGAGCAAGCAGAAAGAAAATCAAAATGCTTCAGTCTATATCACCAAACATAAGATTAAATCCTTATCATAATAACGCTCTGAGTTTTTTAGGGAAATCCCAGGTTATGCAGAAAGTATTTGGTGAACAATTTCTTATACCTAAAGCTGTTTATGATGCAATACCATGTTCAAAAACAATCAGCGTAAGAAAGATGACAGAAAAACCAATTATAAACGGAAATGCTGTTTATTTAGGAGGCGATAAATTTTTAACCTTAGCACATTGTTTTGAAGACTCTTACGATTATTTGGATATCCGGAAAGAACTTCTAGAAAAAAATAACGATATTTTTACTGTACCAGGAAAAGCAGTTGAATTATCAGAAGATTTAGACTTAGCAATTATTAAAAGTCAAATAAAAGAGACGAGAGGCTTTGCAAAATCTCTACCAATAAAAATTGCCGACAAATCTCCGAAAGTTAAAGATACAGTATATATAATAGGTTCAAATGGTTTTTGGGAAGGTCAGAAAGCTATACCTGCCACAGTTTTAACTGAGAGCGAAAAATTCTCAGTAAATTCATCAGTAGGACATAAAGCAAATTATTATCATATAAAGAGTGAATTTCCCTTCAAACGTAATAATGAATTTTCTGCCGATGGCTTATCAGGTTCACCTATTGTTAATAAAGAAGGCGAACTTGTTGGAATATTAAAGGCAGGGCGTAACAATTCTGAATTTCTAATCATTGACCTAGATACAATAAAAAAGTTTTTAAGCACGCATTAAAAAAGAGGAAATTGAAATGCTTCAGTCTATATCACCAAATATAAGAATAAATCATAATAATGCCTTGAGTTTTTCAGGGAAATTCCAAGTTTTACAGAGTTTATTTGGTGAACGATTTCATATCCCTAGAGCTGTTCATGATGCAAGACGGTGCTCAAAAAGAATCGAAGTACAATTGACATCAGGAGAAGTAGAAGGGGGAAATGTTGTTTATTTAGAAAACGGAAAATTTTTAGGTGTTAATCATTATTTTGAAAACCCTTACGAAATTTTTGGTGTCGGGAAATACGTTCTTAAGAAAGATACTTACGAGCTTGAATTAGGAAAGATGATTGAATCATCACACCGTTTAGACTTAGCAATTACTGAAAGTCATGCAAAAGGAGTAAGAGACCTTTCACGATCATTACCAATAAAAATTGCTGACAGATCTCCGTACATTAATGACACAGTTTATATAATAGGTTCAAATGGTCATTGGGAAGGACAAAAAGCCATACCTGCCACAGTTTTAAGTAAAAGCAGAAAATTACCACCAGCCATTGATTCGTCAGCAGGAACGGAAGCAAATTATTATGAAATAAAAAGCGCTATTTTATACAAACATAGGGATAAGTTTTCTGCCCCTGGTCTCTCAGGATCACCTGTTGTTAATAAAAAAGGCGAACTTGTTGGAGTAGCAGCGGATTCATACCCAAATGACTGGTCTAAATTTAATGTTATTGACCTGAATACAATAAAAACGTTTTTAAGCACGCATTAAAAAAGAGACCCCGACGGGGTCTCTTTTTTAAAACTTATACATTCTGATCACTCGGTTTATATGTTTGTTTTTGCGGATTGAGTCTGTAAATTTCCACTTCAAGCTTACAAACTCTCTCCTTAAGAGAATCTATTTCGTTTCTGTTTTTATCTTTATATTCACCAAACTGATTATCAAACCGTTGACCAAGCCCGTTTATTTCGGTTTTAACCTCGTCCAGTTTTGTATTTAAATTATTTTTTATTTTATAATACAAAATTACAGCTATTATTATAAGAAATATAGCCTGAGAATAATTTATATCTTCAAACAATTTAATAATCAAATCTTCCATATTAGAAATAATATCATAATATTAAGTAAAATTCATTATTTATAATTAAAAAAGAGACCCCGTCGGGTCTCTTTTCACAAAGCTTAATTCGTAGAAGAAAACTACTTGCTAACGATTTCTTTGAATTTTTTGCCTGCTGAGAAAGCTGGAACTGTTTTCGCAGGAATTTTGATTTCTGCGCCGGTCTGTGGGTTTCTGCCAGTTCTAGCAGCTCTCTTGCGAGCTTCGAATGTTCCAAAACCAACTAAGGTCACTCTTTTGCCTTTAGCAACTGATTTTTCGATTGAATCGATCATCAAAGAGATAACTTCAGCAACCTGTTTTTGTGGCATTCTGGTTTTCTTAGCAATTTCCTTTACTAATTCTTCTTTATTCATGGGTTCCTCCTTTATCTGAACACTCTAATTATACTCATTTTCTCAAAATACGCAATACCCTTTTCCAAAAATTCTTTAAAATTAGTGAAAAATAGGTATTGTAGCCTAGCCAGGGTGTCCTATATTGACTATACTAAAATTTAAACTTTACTTTACAGACTGGAGTAATGTATAAGCTTTTTCAAGTCTTTTCCCCATGCTAAATCCCAGTTCATTATGATAATGTCAGCAGGAGTTTTATTGCCTAAAACCAGTTCTTTCAACTTTTCAAGATAAACTGCTTCTTCAGAAAGTGACTCCTCAGCTATAGAGACCAAATCCCTTGCTATACCTGCTACTTGACTTAATCCCTGTTTTGGCACAGAATTCCTTAACTCATTTCTTTCATGCCAGCTCTGGTCTTTTACAAGATCCCAGGCATGCCCTAATGCGTCATCATTATACATAATTCCCTTTATAAGCGCAGAAAACGCCAGGGTCATGTCTGCTTTCTGGCAATCACAGTTCCTTATTTCAAGGAAATTTTTTAACCTCACGTCAGGGAAAAACGTTGTCATATGCAGCAACCAGTCATCCATGGTAACCCGGTGAGTTTTCATGTATTCCCGAAATGGCATGCCAGTCTTTTTAAAGAACATAGGGACATCCAAAAGAATATCCACATAATCCTCAAACCCAAAATCCCCTTCAAAAATTTTCCTGCTGATAAGCCCGCATCTGTCATTATCAGTATCAAGCCATGCGTTTGCCCTGTAACTTTTATACCCGGTTAGTTTCCCGCCCCGAATAGGAGAATTCACGAACATAGCTGTCATAATCGGGGAAATCCCCAATGAAACCTTGAGTTTTTTCATAGCATCTTCTTCAGATTCATAATCAATAGAAGTTTGCAGCCCGGCAGTTTCCAGCATCATCACAGGGGATCTGCTGCCCTTTGTAGGCAGGTAATTCCTCATTATGTTATAACGCTGCTTCGGTATCATTTCCATTGTGTCAAACGTAGACAGAGGCTGTATCCCGTAGCCGATCCATGTAATACCCAGCTCTTCTCCAATTGTGCGGCATTTTTCACTGAATTGAATAAAATTTTTCTCATGCTCTTTAAGTTTTAATAAAGGTTTTGTGCTGCATTCGAACTGACATCCCGGCTCAAGACTTATATCGCAGCAGCAGGTGTCCTTCAGCCCTAAAATATTTCCGTTTTCCTGTACTTCCTCAAAGTCACCAAGTTTTTTAAACTGTTTTAAAAATTCCGCAATACCATTTTTTCCCGAATATGGAGCAGCATGGAAAGTTTTGGAATCCACACCCAGCCTCTCCACCTCAATCCCGACCTTAAAATCCGACCTGTTCTTACAGTTTTTTAAAAAATACTCCGTTAATTGAGATTTATGTGTTATATAATCGCTTTTATCTAATATATATTTCATTACCCCATTCTAACATTCAGGAGAAAAATTTATGTATTTTTTCTATATAGACGAATCCGACGAAATTGACTATAACTCAAAGGGTAAATATTTTGTTTATAATGCTTTAGGTTTTGATTCGAAAATATGGAGAGATTTAAATAATCAGGTTAATACCCTTAAATCTAAAATTTTTTCTAAACCCCTTTCTTCAATTTTTGAAATTAAATCCCACTGGATAAGACACCCTGAAGCCAGAAAAAAAGTACCTTATCTGGCAAACCTCCCTGATAATAAATTAAAACAACTTTCTTTAGGTATGTTTAACATAATAACATCTAATGATTTGGTTTTAATTTGTATAGTTGTAAATAAAGACGCCATGCTTAAACAATATGGCATTAATGCATCAAAACCAAATCTTTTCGCGATGGAATATTTACTTGAAAAAATTTCGCTTTTTATGGATTTTCATAATTCTGATAGACAGGCGATAGTAATGATGGATAAATTTTCTGATGAATCTGAACAGCTTTTAAATAAAGCTCATATGCTACAAATTAATCATAGCGGATATACATGGAAAAATTTAAAAATAATAGTTGAAAATCTATTGTTTGTAGATTCAAAATACAATAATTTTATTCAATTAACTGATTTGTGTGCATACAGTATTATGAGAGCATTCAGGGATGATAATCCTGAATATCCATTCTTTAAAAAGATAATTTCAAAGTTTGCAGCAGATCAGTCGAATATGATAATAAATTCTGGAATAACTTATAAACTTAAGGAATATTTAAAAATACACAATCCTAGAATGGATAAATTTTTAAATGAATATGTAAAAAAATGAAGACAGTGCATTACCAAATGGTTAATGCACCGCCTATTTATATTATAACTTAATTTTATTGGAATGCAATATAAAAGAAAGAAGGCAAACTTCTTGGATTACCTGAAAAGGGCAAAAAAGTTTAGGACAAAAAAGCGGCTGGGACAAAATTTCCTGGTTGATGAAACTGTTATTAACAGAATTATAACCGAGGCTGCGCTGAGTTCCGAGGATATTGTAGTGGAAATCGGGGCAGGTATAGGCTTTTTAACTGAACAATTGGCACAAAAAGCCCAAAAAGTAATTGCGGTTGAGCTGGATGAAGAAGCAATAACTGTACTTAAAAAACTTCCTTACCCTAATATAGAAATAATCCAGCAGGATATTCTTACCGTGGATTTTTCTGAAATTACAAATGTACCGGTTAAAGTGGTGGCAAATATCCCATATTATATAACCACCCCTATCCTCAGCCATCTTTTAGGTGAAATTGACCAACCTGAGTGGAAAAACAGGGAATTAGTAACTGAAATAATATTAATGGTGCAGTATGAGGTAGCAAAAAGGCTGGTAGCGAACGAAAAGAGCAGCGCAAAGGAATATGGACTGTTATCAATACTGGTTAATTACTGGTGTGAAACGGAATTTATTTGTAAAGTACCTGCTGACAGTTTTTACCCGCCGCCAAAAGTTGATTCTGCGCTGGTTAAATTAAAAGTTAGAAGCGAACCTGCGATTCAACTGGACAATCCTTCCATATTCAGGCAGGTAACGCAGGCAGCGTTTGGCAAAAGAAGAAAGACTATAAAAAATGCATTGGTGATGAGTGATTTTGAGGCTGAAAAAGTTAATTCTGCACTTGAGCAGGGAAATATTGACCCATCCAGACGGGGGGAAACTCTTTCTTTAGAGGATTTCAAAAAGATCAGCGAAAAATTAGAAGCAATCTGAAAAATTCTTAACATAGTTTAATTGCTACGAAAATGGCAGGTTGAACCTGCCATTTTCGTCATGCTGAATTTATTTCAGCATCTTACCAGATAACAACACTTTGGCGATTTTTAAATTATAGTTTACAATTGTTAGCTGGAAAGATCCCGAAACAAGTTCGGGATGACGGTTTTGTTGTTAGGGATGACGGTTTTGGCAATTGAAGCATACTTTCAGACTGCTTCTTAAATTAGTTCAAATTTCTTATAATAGGTTTCTATATAAAAATTATAAAAAATTATAAAAAACCTTACTGTCATTAAAAAAGGGCTTTAAATCAATTATAATATTTGTTATAATGTATATTATAATTTAAACAAAAAGTACACATGAGGAAAAGTAGCCCAAAAACGATGCTGGATGAGTTTCTTCTGGAAATGGAAATGTCCCATAAGTCCAGAAACACTATTGTAAACTATCGCAGCGACATAAAAAGTTTTCTTAATACCTGCACTGCAGGTATTGAAAACCTTACTACTGAGGAATTACGCAGGCATATCAGTGGGCTAAACCACAAATCTCCGACTACCAGAGCCAGGCACCTTAGTAGTTTAAAGAAATTCCTGGGTTGGTGCTACAAAAGAGACTTTATTCCTGATAACCCAATATTAAACCCAATATTAAAAATTAAGCGGGAAAAACCGGATAATTTTGAAATCAAAAAAGTTAAAAAGAGTGAAATACAGCGCATTATATCCTCTATAACCGATAATAATCTTAAATACAAGCTAATATTTACCTTAATGCTTGAAGCGGGCTTGAAAACCTACGAAGTGCTTAATCTTGAATACGAAAATATAGAAACCGAAATTCAGACAATCTTTGTGAACTCGGAATGTCCAAGAAGAATACCACTATTTTCTCCAGGATCAATCAAACTTTTCAGGGTGTACACTGAAAAGTTTAATATAAAATCAGGTTTTCTCTTTAAAGGAGGCGAAACCCAGGGAAAAACACTAAGTTATCAAGCACTGAATAAATTCTGGAGAAAAAGTTGCGCAAAAGCTAATGCCGACGTCAAACTTTACCAGTTGCGGGATTGTTACGCAAAAGAACTTGTTGAAAGAGGCATTAATATTTGTATTATAGGCCAGATGCTAGGTCATAAAAACTTCCAGACAACGGTTAAATATATGTCTTAAGCAACCGGAGGCCCGAGGCACAAATGATTATTGAATTTAAAGTAAACGAAAACACAGTAGAAGCCGCCTGGCTAAAAACCCTCTATGAACTCATAGAGGAATTGAACTGTAAATGCAACACCTTTCTTGAAGAAACACATAATAAAAGCTACAAAAACTACCAGAGAACAAGAATTGTAGAAGTTTATGGTTCAGAAACAATGGTTAGCTGGCTAAAACTCAGAATGGAAAGATATACTCACCTTATTGACATGATGGGTGACAACAAACCTGAGATAAGCATAATTCCTGAAGATGATAGTCAGTTTTAAGTTCATTATCAGGATTACAGATATCAAACACCTGATTCAGTCTTGTCTGATAAATAAGCTGGGATACGTAGGGTTGTAAGTTATACAGTTTCACTTCTATATTGGAAGAATCTGCGAATTTATATATATTTATAATAAATCCAAGACTTTTTGAACAAACTTTTGAAATTTGGCTCATATTCAAGAAAACCATATTGCAATCGTTATCTGACAAATCCTTTAATAAATCCTTTAAATCTTCAATCATTTGTTCTTGAAAAACGCTACAGGGCAGATCAATAACACAATATCCATTAAATTTACGCAAAGACCAGTTCATAGATGAATAAAATCCCTTCTCCCATACTCAACAAACTTATGGTATCAATTTTTGTTGAATAGTACAAAATCGTTAAGATTTTGAAAGAAAGTTTTTATCCCTTGCCAGAATCCTTTTTTGTTTGTATTAATAGTTTCTTCTAATGCAGGCAAGGTTATTTCATTTACTGTTTCAATAATTTCAGAAACAGGTTCTACTGTCTGCACATTATTTATCGGTATTTCTGTCAGTTTCCGCTCGATTTCGGCAATATATGAAACCATAGTATCAAGCTTGTCCTCGTTTAATACATAGTTGTTATCTGTTTTAGCAAGTACCCAGTGGCCTTTTGCACCTAAAACGTCAGTTATTTCACCGGTAAATATGTTTTCTGACAACTTTGCATCAAATTTCAGGTATAGTTTTTCCGTTCCAAACGGCTTAAACATAAACGTAAAGTAATTGTTAACAATCCGTATATCAGAAATGGTTACATCTTCTGCTATTCCGGCAATATTCATTACAGCAGTCAGGTCTTTATTAACAGTTAGCCTGATGTCATGCTTTTCGTTTTCAGGATTAATAAGGATACCCTGCCATATTCCGGCAAAGTCACAGGGATAATTTGTAAAATATTCGGTGATATTAACAAGGTTAGTACGAAGACCTGCCAATTCCGTCTGTGTAACAGATATTTTATCGAGGTTATTAACAGTAAGAAGGCTATTGTCAACATTTTCCGGGACTTGAATAAGTCTGGCATCATATATTTTACTAAAGCCTGAAAGCAGGATTTTTTCTTCTGCTGGAGAATTCAAGGATTCCAACTGAAAAGAAGTATAAAATCCAAGAGATAACAGCCAGCTTCCTTCAGCATAGTTTCTTGTCAGTACGTCCTGTGCAAGATTTTCATAAAAAACAACAAACATATCCCGCACAAAAGCAATTTGAGTTTCGTTCAAGTCCTGATTTTTCAGCGCATTGTAAAAGTTTATTCTTAGTTTATTCAGGTCTTCTCTTGATTTTCCATCTATATTTAAGTCATTAAGGATAATATCGATTACATTTAAATTTTGAAAAGTAATGCTGTAATCCTGCTGAATTTCCACAAAAGGCTTTTTCCCTGCCTTATCGCAGAGGTCAATAAGATGATAATAAGAGGAACCCACGCTTCTTCCCAGAGAGAAGATTTTAGTCGTATTTTCAGGGGTTAATTGAGGCACAGCCTGCTCAGCATAAGCCGCCATACAAAAAATAAAACTCACCAAGATAAAAAATAATATTTTTTTACCTGTATTAAAAATAACTAACTCCTCAACAGCCACTCCATTGCTTTTTTAAAAGCCTTACTCCTGTGACTTAACTTGTTCTTCTCCTCCATGGTCAGTTCAGCCATTGTAGCATTTTTTTCAGGTAAGTAGAATATAGGGTCATATCCAAATCCTTCATATCCTGTAGGAGAAAAGGCTATTTGTCCTTCACAGGTTTGAGTAGTTGAGAAGAGAATCTCTCCTTTTTCCGATACTATTACGACAGAGCAGACAAACCTTGCTGATCTTTCTTCTGCTTTCGTATTTTTCAGTTCATCCAGTAATTTGCTAATCCGTTTTTCATCTGTCTGTTCATAACGTGATGAATAAACTCCGGGCCTGCCGCCAAGTGCACCAACCACAAGACCCGAATCATCGGCAATGGCAGGCATGTTCATTATTTTAGCAGCTTCCCTGGCTTTTATGAGGGCATTTTCCTCGAACGTTTCACCATTTTCCTCAGGGTTAAATTCCCCTTCTATGCCTAGAATCTCAATTCCTGTACCAGCAAGCAAATCCTGGACTTCAGCCAGTTTATTCTTATTTTTTGTCGCAAAAATAAGTTTCATTTTTAATCTTTTCCGAACCTTCTGTTACGGTTAACAAAAGAATGGGCAGCCTCTAAAAGAGCTTTTTCTCCGAATTCCGGCCAGAAAGTATCGGTAACATATAGTTCTGTATATGCTATTTGCCACAAAAGATAATTGCTTACCCTGTTTTCCCCGCCTGTTCTAACTAAAAGGTCAGGATCAGGTATACCGAAAGTGTACAAGTAGTCTGAGATAAGCTGATCTGTAATCTGTTCCGGGTCTTTTATGTCCTTTAATATACGTTTAACGGCATTCGTAATTTCATTTCTTGAACCGTAATTTATGGCGATTTGCAAATTAACTCCTGAATTCTGGCATGTAAGTTCCTCGGCATGTTTAAGTGTAGCTTTTAGTCCTTCGCTTAAAGGCTGCAAATCTCCTATTATCCTTACTCTTACATTATTTTCATGCATTTCCTTTATTTCATTTCTTACTGTATCGTTCAGGAGCCGCATAAGGAATTCCACTTCATCCTGCTTTCTTCCCCAGTTCTCTGTAGAAAATGCGTAAACTGTCAGGTATTTAATCCCAAAATCACTGGCAGCCTGTAATGTTCTTTTAAGAGCTTTGACGCCCTCTTTATGCCCGAACATCGAAGGAAGATTTTTAGACTTGGCCCACCTTCTATTTCCATCCATTATTATTGCAATATGTCTGAGGTTTGAGAGGGTTATAGCCTCTTTTATAGAATCTGTTTTTATTATTGTATTATTCATTCCTAAAGATTATCGCAAAAAAAGCAATTTGTTTAGAAAGATTTGTTTAACTTTTTGTTATAAAATATAAATATGACAAATGTTAGCATAAATACCGTAGAATCAGCATTAAATAGCTACCTGGAAGCGATTTCCGACAGCTGTCTTGTTTATGAAAATGTTAATATTAAAGAAGCTTTATCAAGAATTTTATACGAAGATATTATTATAAAAACTGACCAGCCTCCTTATGACAGGGCACTTATAGATGGTTATGCAATAAGATCCACAGATGTAGCTTATGCAAGTTACTCTGATCCGATAACCTTGAAAATTATTGAAGAAATAAATGTAGGGAATAAAGAAAAAATAAAAATTTCAGCCAAAGAAGCAGTTAAAATCTCAAAGGGAGCTTTTTTGCCTGAAAATGCAGATGCAGTAGCCCTTCCTGAAGATGTACAGGCTGAAAATGATACTCTTAAAGTATTTAGAAGTATAATTCCTGACAGTTGCGTTGCTAAACTCGGGGAAGATATGAAAGCCGGGGAAGTATTTGTCAAAAAACAGAGAAAACTCAGGCCCCAGGATATCGGAGGAATAATAGGAATTGGATACAGGCAGGTAAAAGTCTTTAAAAAGCCTGTTGTGACTATAATCCCCACAGGTAGTGAACTTGTACCCATTGATGTTGAACCTGATGAATACCAGATAATTTCTTCAAACGGCTATATATTAAAAGGGTTTGTCGAGCAACTCGGCGGAGTGGGAAGAATCAGCGCAATTGTGAACGATGATCTTAATCAGGTAAGAAGGGCAATATCTCGTGCTCTTGAAGTGTCCGATATGGTGCTTGTTTCTGGAGGAAGCTCCTCAGGCTCCAGAGACTATACTCTTAAAGCCGTTGAAAGCCTTGAAAAATCAAAAATTATAGCACATGGCGTTTCTATGAGGCCAGGTAGCCATGTACTACTTGCAATTGTGGACAATAAACCGGTTATCGGCCTGCCCGGTCATCCTGTATCCAACATGACATGCTTTAATGTCTTTGGTAAACCTGTTCTAAGAAAACTTGCCGGTACTCCAAGGTCATTCTGGCAGGAGAGAAAAGATACCATCAAGCTTGATGCCTTCTTGGCAAAGAATATAAAATCTCCTGAAGGCAAGGAAGACTATGTAAGAGTAAGATTAATAGAAAAAGAAGACGGAAAAATAATGGCATACCCATATACAGGAAAATCCTCATTCCTATCTACTCTTGTTAAATCGCATGGCGTAATAAGAATACCTGCCGAATGTACAGGACTCTACGAAGGTGACAGAGTAGAGGTTATGCTGTTTTAAAAGTTGGTTAGGGCAATTAAATTCTACTTTTTAAATAATTCTGAATGACTACCTGTTCTAATAAATTTTATAATTTTTTCTTCTTCACAAATTTGATATACAAGCAGCCAGTTAGGTTTTACGTGACATTCTCTATGATTATTATAATTTCCTACTAAGTTATGGTCTTTATGTTTAGGTACAAGAGATATTTCATTAATTAAATCACTTGTTACTTTTTTAAATTCGTCGAAATTGAGCCCTTGTTTTTTTAATCTTTTAATATCTTTGTTATACTGTTTTGTATATTTAGGTTTTAGCATTAAATTCCTAACTTATTGAACAGATCTTCTGCTGATTCACATTCGGTCATATTAACATCATTATCAGCATCATGTATAGCTTTTAATGTTTCTTCATTAGGAATTTTTAATTCAAAAGGGATTTTTTTTAGTAATCTAATTTGTTTATAAAATATTCTTATAGCTTCCGAATGGCTTAAACCTAAATTATCTAAAATTAGTTCAACTTCATTTTTTAAAGAACTGTCAATTTTAGATTTTACTTCATCATTGTTTTTTGTTTTAGTTGCCATAATATTTGACCTCTTTGGTTAATACATTTTTCTATATTTTACCATATTATGGACATAATGTGTACCTTTTATTAAGAAATTTAAAACAACCTTAATTGTCCTTGTTGTCGCTTTTCAATATCTTTAATTTCAATTGCACCAAGCCGTGCAGAAATAGTGTCTACTAAATGCAGCAGGTTAGCCTCGTGTGTTTGCGGTTCAACAAGCGCTTTCCACTCTTTTAAACCATGATGAGAGGCTATAATGTGCGCAAGTTCTGGAAATTCGTTTTGATTGGCCCAGCTAAACCCCCAATGTATATGACTTATCCATACTTTTTTAAATTCTGCATTTCGTGTAATTGCACCGGTTTCTTCATCAAAAATATACTCAAACATTTTACCAAGGTCATGAGTTATGCACCCTGCAATAACAAGCTCCTGGTTTACATCTTTATAAAGCGTCCCAAACAGGGTTTTAGCAATATTTATACATTCGCAGGTATGCTGCAACAGACCTCCGATGTAATTATGGTGAATTTTTTCCGCTGCCGGCGAAGAAATATAAAGCTCCCTATTTTCAAGAATTACCTTTAAAATTGCGTCTTTCAGCTTTTTATCCTTGAAAAGATCAACTGTTTCAAGGATTTTAATTAGTAAAGCTTCTTTCTCTTCCTCACCAAGTCCTATCTTTTCTTCCTGCACAAGTTCTAATGAATATAAGATGTAATTATTATACTGCTCATTATGGTCATATTTTTTTACTTTCACAATATTCCCGACTTTAAGGGTATTTTTAGTTGTTTTTTCAAGCACATCCTGCCAAATAACACAATTAAAACCTTCTTCAACATTATCCGTCTTGAGTTGAAGTTTTGCCATTTTCGTATTGGATTGTGTATCCTTAAATGCCAGGCTTGTAATCCTGTATTCCTTATCCTCGCTTAACACTATATTATTTCCTTTATGTTATATACGCATTCACACATCTGTCTCCCAGTACAGGAAACGCTTCTCTTGTTTTTTTAAGGTATTCCATGTCAATTTCTGCCATCATGACTCCCTCGTCAGTTCCGGCTGAGGCGATAACATCTCCCCATGGATTTATCACCATTGACATACCAAGATTCTGCCTCTTAATATCTACCCTGCCGCACTGATTAACCGTGACAACATACGCCAGGTTTTCGATAGCGCGGGCTTTATGCAGGGTTACCCAATGGTCATACTTTGGATAAGGGAATGCGGCTACGTTTGTTATGATTTCAGCGCCTGCATAGGTTAGGCAACGGTACAATTCAGGAAACCGTATGTCAAAACATATTGTCAAACCGATTTTACCTATGTCTGTTTCAACTATGTTGGCTTTGCAACCGGGGGTTACGCATTTTGATTCCTCGCTGCCATGGTAATTAAAAAGGTGAATTTTGTGGTATTTGGCAATGATTTCGCCCTGCCTGTTAATTACAGGGCAGGTATTTTTGTGCTCACCATCAGGAAGTTTTTCTATATAACTGCCACCAATGATATTTGTACTGTATTTTTTTGCCAAATCCATCAATAGGTCAGTTGTTTGCCCGCCGGGAATAGGTTCTGCAAGCTTTTGCAGGTCTTTATGGTCAACTCCAACATTAAAAACTTCGGGCAATACTATTAAATCAGGTTTATACCAGGCGTACTGCTCGACAAATTGCTTAACTTTGTCGAGGTTAGCCTGCTTTTTACCCAGCTCAGGCTGCATTTGTATGCCGAGGATTCTGGGTTTATTCATAAACTTTTCCATCAACTTTTCTCTTAATTTCCTCACACATAATTATCTCATCAGGCCACTCTCTTGTGAAGCCTTCACCCGCCCATTTTTTTGTTGCATCTATACCCATCTTGCCGCCAAATCCAGGCAGATCGCAAGCGTGGTCAAGTATATCCAAGGGCCCTTTTGTAATTATGCAATCACGGGAAGGGTCTGTGTTATTGAAAATTTTCCAACTAACCTCAGAAAGATTATGCACGTCAACATCACGATCCACCACTATCATGAACTTGGTAAACATCATCTGACCAAGCCCCCATACAGCATTAATAACTTTACTTGCATGGCCGGGGAATCGCTTATCAATACTAATAATTGCACAATTGTGAAATACACCTTCGATCGGCAGGTTCATATCCACTATTTCAGGCAAGATTTGCCTTAAAACAGGTAAAAATATCTGCTCAGTAGCTTTTCCCATATAACAATCTTCCTGGGGCGGTTTCCCAACTATTGTTGCAGAATAAATTGGGTTTTTAGTGTGTGTTATGGCTATTATATGAAAAACCGGATATTCATCTGCCAAACTGTAATAACCTGTATGATCGCCAAACGGCCCCTCAATACGTTTCTCTTCAAGGTCAACATACCCTTCAAGTACAATTTCAGCATCAGCAGGAACTTCTATGTCAACTGTTTTACATTTTACAAGCTGGACAGGCTTTTTACGAAGAAAGCCAGCAAATATCATTTCATCAATACCAGGAGGTACAGGCGCAGTTGCAGCATAGGTTATGGCAGGATCACATCCAAGGGCAGCAGCAACTTCAAACTTTTTACCCATTTTGCGGGCTTCTTCATAATTTTTTGCTCCATCATGGTGCTTGTGCCAGTGCATTCCGGTTGTTTTGTTATCAAATTTTTGAAGCCTGTACATTCCCATATTGCGGTTACCAGTGCGAGGATTTTTAGTTATAACGAGAGGCAGCGTTATAAATGGCCCGCCATCCATAGGCCAGCACTTTAATATAGGCAATTTATCGAGCATTGAGCCATCTGTAATAACAATTTCCTGACAGGGAGCATCTTTAACTATTTTCGGGAAAAACTGACTCACTTCGTATAATTTAGGCAGCAGGGCAGCTTTTTCCATTAAGCTATCAGGGATTTCAGGTTTTATAAGCTCTTCTATACGCTTTGCGATTTCTCTTACATCCTGTACCCCAAGTGCTAACGCCATTCGCCTGTAAGACCCGAACGCATTAGTCAGTACAGGCATATTATAGCCTTCTACATTGTTAAACAATAAGGCTTTATTTTGCATACCCTGCTCTTTACTTGCCCTGTCGGTTATTTCAGTTATTTCTAACTCTGAACTAACTGGGGTATTTATTTCCAGCAATTCATTTTCTTGTTTAAGCTTATTTATAAAGTCTTTAAGGTCTCTGTACATAGTGATTTATAAGTATCTCTAAGCAAAATAGCATCATCTTCAATACTGGGGCTCTCGCAAATTATAACACCTTTGATATTAAAATCCCTGAATGCACGCATAAGATTTTTATAGTCCATATCTGATTCTTCAAGGTTAAGATGACGTCTTTCACCTTTTTGAGTGTATTCTATACCTGCAATATGAGCATGGAAGTTTTCCAGTGCTACGTTTCCAAGTTCGTTGCCAATTTTTTCAAATACCCGACAAAACTCATCATAAGTGTTCCATTTTCCTACTGTACGGGCATGGAGGTGGGCAAAATCCACGCATGGTAGTACCATTTCCACATCTTTAGATAATTGAATAAGCTCATCTAAATCTCCCCATTGAGCTTCTTTGCCTGTAAGTTCGGGCCGTATCCATATATCTATATTTTCAGACTTAAGGTCTTGAATAATGCCTTTCAAGGCAGTTGTTACCTTTTTTTGGACTTCATTTTTATCCTGTCCCATATAAAATGCCGCATGGAAAGTAATGCTATATCCGCCACAGGCGTGACATGCACGTGCTGTATCAAGTATTCTTTTAATACTGGCGTAGTATTTATCCTGTTCCTGAGCATTAAGATTTATATAATACGGAGCATGCGCCGTTATAGCCATACCAAGCTCCGCTGACATTTGTTTTACCAGGGCTTGATTCTGTGCATTAATAGTTACCCCACGTACAAATTCCAATTCCAAGCCATCTAAATTCATTGCGGCAAGATCATTTAAGGCATTTTTATAGGTACGAGGCTGCGTGCGGTTAGGCATTCCGGCCGTGAGGAAATTAAGTTTCTGCATATATAAAAATATAGCATAAAAACCTGGCTGCTTATTGGGTTTAAATTTACATAATTGTTTAAAATTTATCTTTATATTATAAATTAATTAATAAAATTAATAGTTGTAGCGTGAAAGGGTTTAATATGAAATTTCTGCGTGTATTATTTGTACTTTTACTGGTATGCATAGTAAATTTAAATGTATCAACCACTGCATTTGCTGATCAATACTTAACTGTGGGTACTGTACAGAAATATATTTATAAAGGGATGACCCAGGACCAGGTTGTTATGTCTCTGGGGTCGCCTAATATTGTCACTCAGGATGGCAGCGGAAAGGAAACCTGGGTTTATGACAAAATGTCCTCAACAATAACTGACAGGGATAAAAGTGAAAGCGCAATGGAAAAAAGCACTTTTGTCAAAAACGCATGGCACGGTATATTAACTTTATTAACATTAGGGCTGCTTGATGAAGGAAAACCGGAACTACGAGATGTATCACAAGTTGAGACATCCCAAAACACGCTTACTATTGTTATTAAATTTGATGAATGCAATAAAGTCGAAAGTTATTCGTATCATAGCAGCAGATTTTAAAAATTAAGGGGAAAAAACTAATGTTTAAAAAAATTATTTTGATTCTGGCATGTTTTAGTTTAATCGGATGTTTACCCGCTTTTGCCGAAAAAGAAAGTGCAACTGCCCTGGAAATAAGACAAATGCAAACCAGGACTTATGAAGTCAAAAACCAGAAGCAGTTAATGGAAGCGATGGTCAATGTTTTGCAGGATAGAGGCTACCTTATAAATGAATCTAACTATAATTTAGGCGTTATCAGCGGCTATAAAGAATGCAAGGAAAAAAGATTTTTAGGAAGCCAGTTTGTACGTTATGAAACCTCAGTACAAATTAATCAGCAAAATAATAAAAGTTATAAAGTCAGAACAAATTATATCAAGAAACTGATGGATGTTTATGGGAATCCTTCAACCCAGAAAGATATCAAAATCCCTGAACAGGAACAGTTTTATAGAGAATTCTTTAGCGATTTAGACAAAAGTTTATTTATTGAAAAACAGGGGATATAAGCATGAAGAGAAAAGCAGCATTATTTTTAATTTTTATATTTGTTTTTTCTTTTCATGCGCCTGTTTTTGCAAAAAAAGAAGTAGCTTCAGCACTTGATAAAAGAGCAGTTCAGACAAAAACTTATGACACAAAGTCTGAAAATGAATTAATGAAAATGGCTTTAAATGTTATTCAGGATGAAGATTATAAAATCATAAACCTTGATAACGATTTAAGCCTGATAACAGTGAATAAACAGCTTAGAAAACCTCGCTCTCTTGCTGTTAAAATGGGATATTATACCGGAGCGCTTTTATATACAGGTGCGACTTTTGGAATAGGAGCCATTGTAGCTTGGGTATGGATTAAAGATGCACATACTCCTTATTATATTGAAAGAGATGTAACTCTTAATGTGTCTGATTTGAGTAAAGACCAGAGAAAAATAAGAATAAACACTTTAGAAAAGGTTTTTGCAACAAATACAGGTTCTCCCAAAATGATAAAAAGCATTGGGGAAACCAATGACACATTTTATCAGGATTTCTTTACCAAAATGGACAAAGAGTCTTTTATCAACAAGCAGGACCTGTAAAGTTTTCCTAATCTACATCTACGCTGCCGGTTAACGGATTAACCCTAATGGTTTCAGAAGCAAGTACGCCATTATCTTTGTATGAGATCGCAATAGTGTTACATGTGGTGTCAAAACCGCTTACATCCCCGGTAGCATCCACAGGCTGACCTCTAAAGTCAAATATAACCTTATTGTTGACTATTGTGGAACTTCCTGCATTGTATTGCACATTTTTATTCAGGGCAAATATTGTAATTACCGCGCCGGTGCTGTCCTTAAGCTGGATTATGCCGCCCTTATCACCATTATTAGATGATGCAAGGGCAAAATCTACTGTCACAGTTTCAGAAATTTTAGCTGCTATACTCTTTGCAGTTTTTAATGCCTGCTCCACAGTAATGATACCATTTTTAGCCTGGTGAGCGGGTAAATCTCTAAACACAGTGCTTATTGCCAGGGTTGAAACAATCCCTATCAATACCACAGTTACCATAAGTTCAAGAAGTGAAAAACCTTTTTTATTATTCATCATATTTAATCCATAGATACCATCTGCCATGAAGATGTACTGACTACTTTATCAAATATATCATTATCCGATACCTTATTAGAAGTTGTCTGAACAAACGCACCGTGCATAAAAATAGCATCTTCTGCAACAACTCTTCCGGTCAGAGTACTGGCACCGTCCTGTTTAAACTCTCCATTAACCCAGAAAAGCCCCGTGAACTCCCTTTGTCCTTCAAGCGCTAAATTTCCTCCACAAGCAAATACCACATCTATTTCATCAGGATGAGAGGTTTGAATATCGGCACCTCCAGTTATTCTAGCACTTCCAGCTGTTATCACAGTAGCATTTGATAAAGGGTTTGCTCCATCAACATCAATTGTTATGTTTCCATCAAGAAAAATGGTTTTTCCCTGCATATTTCCTGAAAGGTTTACATTATTTTGGTTTATCTGCTGGGCAGTTCCCCCAATATATATTTTACTGCCTGCAGGAGCATTAGCGATTTGTGTTTGAAGGTCTGCCTGATTTATGTCAAGAATTATATTATCAATTTGGCTTTGCGTTCTTAAATCATTTATAGGAACTACAGGTACATATATTGTAGGAACAATTTGAGCATCAGGATATGATTGATTATTAATGGGAGCTGATTGAGTTACCGCAGCATTATTTAATAAATTAGCATTATCTGGTATCTCCGCACCACCATTTGCATGAACATCCATGTTTAAGGTTGTATCACCGGTAATAGTGAGGACACCATTAGTTAAAAGTCCGTAATCATTAAAAACAGATGGAATTTCTGTATTTAACTTAGCATGTATTTTTCTATAGGCAGTGCCGTATTGTCCCACGACATCCACAACAATCATTGTGTTAGCATTCTCATAACTTAACGAATCAACGTAGTATTCAGCGTTATTTGCAAGAACGAATGAGGATCCGTTTTCAGGAAGAGGCAGTGCGCTTAAATCTTCTCCCAGGCTGGACATATTACGGTTAAAGTAGTTTTTTACTTCTTCTACTCCAGACTCAGCAGCGTAATATGCAATTGTGCCGCTTTTGTTGTCCGTGATCTGGCTAGTGTTAGTGTTCACCATTCCCATCATTACAATGGTCATCAATGCTGCCACCACTGAAATGAACATTGATATTACTATGGCTGCGCCTTTTCTTGATTTTTTAAAACAGGATTTATTCATATTTCATAATTCCTATATTTGTTGAGCTTAATCCATGGATACCTGTTGCCAGCTAACAACCTGAACTGTTTTATCCATAAAATCACTCCCATACATATCGTTTGGTGCTTCTAAGGTAAAATTACCATTGAACCGTATTTCAGACTGAGCTATTACTCTGCCTGCCATACTCGAACCATTTTGTCTGAATGATCCATTTGTCCAGAATGTTGCTTCGATTCTTCTGCTTCCATTCAGGGTAACACTATCATTACAGGCAAAAATTACATCAGTATATCCCGGATGGGCAGTACCTATGTCTATGCTGCCATTTACAGTCAATTCACCTGAGGAAACTATCGTTACATCAGCGAGATTATTTAACCCCTGAGCATTAACAGTTATGTCGCCATCAATAAAAATTAATTTTCCCTGCATATCACCGGATAAATTCAATGCACCATTATTATTGCTATTACCGTTTCCATTACCATTACCGGCCAATAACATAGGAGAAAAAATTGATGCCAGAAACATTCTTGGTTGAAAAGCTACAAATATATTTTGTTCAGGATTTTGTGCAAGATTTCCTGAGATGTATATTTTACTCCCAGGGGGTGCATTATTAATTTGGTCCATGAGATCAGCCTGGTTTATGTCCAATATAATGCCATCTTCCTGGCTTTTTATTCTTAATTCGTCTATTGGAACTGAAGGCACATCTATTTCAGGCACATATCCGCCAATAGGATTTGAGTTCGGATCAGGAGGGTCAGCAGTCGGATCATTTGACTGCGTGGCAGTGGCATTATTTTCAAAATTAGTCCGACCGTTTAAATCTAGGCCTCCATTACCATGTATACTCATTCCCAGAGTTTTATTCCCGTTTATATCTATAACACCTTCTGTTAAAAGCCCATAATCGTTAAATACGTCGGGTAATACAGTTTTCATCTTAACTCTGGCTTTTCGATAGGCATTACCGTATTGCCCCACTATATTTACAACGATTGTTGTATTAGAGTCCTCGTAACTTAATGAGTCTACCCAGTATTCAGCATCATTTGCTAAAACGTATGAGGATCCGCTTTCAGGAAGTGGTAAGTCGCTTAGATCTTCTCCCAGGCTGGACATATTGCGGTTGAAGTAGTTCTTTACTTCTTCTACTCCTGCTTCTGCAGCGTAAGAAGCAATTATGCCGCTTTTGTTATCCGTGATCTGGCTAGTGTTAGTATTCACCATTCCCATCATTGTAATAGTCATCAGCGCTGCTATTACTGAAATGAACATTGATATTACTAAAGCTGTACCTCTTCTTGCTCTATTTTTTTTAAGCATCATATTCTGTAATTCCTAAACTGACATCTCGTAAGATAGTCACTGTCATTTATATTTACAGTTCCGGTTGGTGAAGGGAAATAAACGTTTCCACCGTAAGGTACAAACGCAAAATCAACCGTGTCCTTTTCCGGGTCTTTCACATCAAAAGCAATGCCACCAAGATTAGTAAAGTTTCCAGGGCTTAGATTATCAGCAAGAACAAAGGATTCACCGCCGCTCCAATCTGAGGGTAGGGGTACACTTATAGCAAGAGGATCACTTAAGCTTGTTGCCAAGTCAAATTCAGCGTTGGTTTCAATCAAAACGTAAGTGCCATCATCCTCTTCAGGATCAAGAACAATAGAAAAAGCAACACCTGTAAATGTTGTGGTGCCTGCAGAGGGCTGGATAAAATCTCCATCTTCGTCGAATTTCGGAATGAGTACAGCTAAACAATTCTGTTCTGCATTAAGGGAATAAACGTAACCTTCAAACGGGATAGAAACAGTTAATGGGCTGTAATATGCCTTAACTGCTTCTTTTACTTTTGATGATATTCTTTCAGAAATAGCGTTTTTATTTTGTTTTGCCCTTGTGCTTAAATTATGACCAACCTGTGCTTCAAAGGCGCGAGAAGATATCTCCGCTGTTGACAGCAGTAATACACCTGTTATCATACATACTATAATTAGTTCTATTAGACTTAATCCATTTTTAGCAAGATTTTTAGGCATTTAACACCTTCTTATTCAGGCCGAGCAATTAAAGTGCTTATATTAACAACAGAAAGTGAATCAGATGATCTAAGATAATTCACGTCTATTTCTTTTAATACAGGCATAGATACGCCATTTATTGTAGCTGTTTCAAGATTTGTGACATTAGTCTGAACTGTAAAATAACCGCTATCTGTGAAATCAGAAGTAACAGGAACGGGAGGTGTTGTTCCTGCCTGCACTACGTCATATTGACTTGCGTAAGAAAGCTCGGACTTGACAGTTTCCAGGTACCTTTGCGCCAGGTCAGTTGCCTTAGAAACATCCTGCACTTCCTGCCCGACAGTAACTGAAAGCGGCATGGAACTAGTAAGAAATGCAGCTACCACGCCAATAATGACTGTAGCTACCATAATTTCCATAAAGGTAAAACCTTTTTTATAACTCTTTTGTCTCATATTTTTGAATAACAGAAAATTTTTTCTTTTTTTACAAAATATATAAGTATTATACATTATCTATTTTGATATTTGAAGTGTAATTTTAGATTTTCAGAAATAGTATTTACTTTTCTTGCTGAATTTATCAGGTTTCTTGTAATCCTTGCCGATCAGCTTTTTTGCTTTTTTTATAATTTGTTTAAAGCTGATTTTTTTGTTGTCCACTTCCACTCTGTCAGGATAAATATTAAGAATTTTATACTCATTGGGATAACTAACAATTGACGGGCAGTTAATAAAAAGTTTTCCATTGTCTTTTTTAACAAGGTTAATCCGATTATGCCCGCTCAAAACAACTTTTACCTGAGGGTAAAGGTTTATTAATTCAAGGAAAAGGTCAGATTTCTCAAGAGATAAATGGGGCGAATGGTGCATTGTTATTATAGTAAACTTGTCCCTGTTGTTTTTAAGCACATTATCAAGCCAGAAGAGCTGGTGAATATTCACGTAACCGTCTTCTTCTCCTTTGATTGAGGTGTCAAGACCCACTAAAAGTACGTTTTCTTCAGGTTCTGCTGTCCAGAAAGTCTGGGAACCGAATTCATCAAAGTCTTTAATGAATTCTTCCTTAACTGCTGCTTCCTTGTCGCCTAAAATTGCATAATATTTTGCATTTAAATCAGCTATTGTATCAAGGAACATAGGCATATCAGCTAATTCAGCGTCATCATTATTTGTAAGGTTCCCGCCAAATACAACGAAATCAGGGTTTTGCGTCTGGTTCAGGCTCCTTATAACGTCCTGCAATATAACCAGGCTTTCTTTATAAAGAATAGGGCCATCATCATTATCCTTAAAAGAAAGGTGAGTATCAGGCAGAAAAACCATTTTAAAGGGCTTAAAGTCTTTGTATGGTAATTTTACATCCTCTTTTGCAAAAGATTGACAGGAGACCAGCAAGCTAACAGCTATCAAAAATAATTTAATGTATCTCATCATACTTATATTTTATGACATAATTTTAATAATATGGAAAGATTTAAAAAAATAGTTGGGAAAAATAATGTATTAACAGCGTATGAGGACAGATACTGCTACGCATACGATGCTACAGCTATCGGAGAAAAGCTTTATTTGCCGGATGCGGTGATATTGCCGGAGAACACTGAACAAATAAGTGAAATACTTAAAATTGCTCACAAAAATAAAATACCAATTGTGACAAGAGGTGCAGGTACGAACCTTGTAGGTGGATGTATTCCCTTAAAAGGTGGGATTGTGCTGCATTTGTCCAAAATGAACAAAATAATAAACATAGATAAAAACAACCTTCAATGCGTTGTGCAGCCGGGGGTAGCAGTAGAAAAAATCCAGCAGGAAGTTGAGGAACAGGGCTTATTTTACCCGCCTGACCCGGCGAGTCTTAAGGTTTCGACCATAGGGGGAAGTATTGCCCAGTCGTCCGGCGGGCCCCGTGGTTTTAAATACGGGACAACCAAGGATTATGTGCTTGGACTGAAGGTTGTGTTGGCTGACGGCACAATTATAAAAACAGGCGGAAAAACAGCTAAAAACGTAACAGGTTACAACCTTACCCAGCTGTTAACAGGCTCAGAAGGCACATTGGGCATTATTACTCAGGCGACATTAAGGTTGATTCCAAAACCCGAGGAAAGAAAAGTTTTACTTGCGTGCTTTGACTCGATTGACACAGCAGCGCAGGCGGTTACAGGTATTATTTCAGCAGGAATAACTCCATCCACACTGGATATTATGGATAAAAACACCATGCAGACCATTGAAAAATTCCACCAAACCGGCCTTCCTTCTGATATGGATGCGGTTTTAGTGCTGGAAGTTGACGGATTTAAAGAGGGTGTAGAAAGGCAAACACAGGAAATCATAAGCATTTGCCAAGAACTCGGAGCTAAAAATATAAGAGCATCGCAGAACCAGCAGGAAGCGGATGAAATATGGTTTGCCAGGAGGTCGGCGTTTGGGGCGGTTGCGAGGTTGAGGCCGAATGTATTGACTGAGGATGCAGTTGTTCCACGTGATAAAGTGCCTGAAATGGTTAAAAAAATTAGGCAAATTGCAGATAAGTATTCTTTAACAGTCTGTATAATGGGACATATAGGTGATGGAAACATCCATCCTAATTTCTCGCTGGATTTACGGGATAAAAACGAAGCTCACAGGTTTGAAAAAGCGACAGAGGAACTGTTTGATGCGGCAATATCGTTTGGCGGCAGTTTATCAGGCGAACATGGTATAGGTTTATCCAAGGCGCCATTTATGAAAAAAGCTCTATGTTCAAAGAACATAGAGCTTATGAAGTCGATTAAGAAACTATTTGACCCGGAAAATATTCTTAATCCGGGCAAAGTAGTTTAATTAGTTAACTTTATTAACCACTTTAAATGATCCATGGCTGTTTTTAGGTATTTCAATAACCCTAGTTAAATATAAATTTTTATCGTTTTCTCCTGTAATTTGAAAATGTTTGTCTGGATTTGACTTCTGTAATGATGACGGCGAATATTCATCCTTTTCAATAATATCCCCGGGTCTTAATTCACTTGTTGGAGTATGTGTGTTTCTATCCCAGTCATTATCATCAATAGTATTAAAACCAAAACCAACTGTTCTTGCTCCAATAGAAGGTGTTATTGAAATCATAATAAATAATCCTTTCATTTAAATTAAATTGTAACCTACGAATCTTTTAAGTATCCTGAAAATAAAAATTAACGATTTTAATGCATAATAAAAGTGTAATTTTTACAATTCGTAACCATGAAAAAACTCAAAGACTACTCAGAAGACATATATAAATGTACAAAATGTGGGCTTTGCCAGGCTGTGTGTCCGATATTTCAGGAAACAGGGCTGGAAACGTCGGTTTCCCGCGGGAAATTCACACTCCTAAACGGCATAGTTAATGGACACATTAAATTCAATAAAAATATCGGGAAATACCTTGAAATGTGTTTGGGTTGCAGGGCGTGCTTTGAGTTTTGTCCTTCAGGGATAAATGCTGAGGAAATTATAAACGCTGCACGGGCGGAATATGCGGAGCGGTATGGGGTTAATATAATTAAAAAAATCATCCTTGTCATCCTGAAGCACTGCCGAAGGATCTTGCCAGCGTCGCTTATAAGATCCTTCACATCGCATTTATTCACTGTTAATAGTGTTCATTCCACGGTTCAGGATGACAAACGAGCAAAAATCATCTACTTCCCCGGCTGTTTTGACACTTCAACAAAAGCCGTTAAAATGGTGCTGGAAAAGAATGGCTTTGATGTGCATATCCCTAAAGGCTTCTCTTGCTGCGGGATGGCCGCGAAATCAGCAGGCGATATGAATACATTCACAAAATTAATGCAGAATAATATCAGCAAAATACCTGCGGATATAGACTTTATAATTACTGAGTGTGCCTCCTGCGGTTCGGCGTGGCAGGAATACCCGAAACATATTGCTAAAAAAGTAGTTAATATCTATAAATTCCTCAATGATATTGACCTTTACATCCCTAAAAATGCCAGCTATAACAAAACAGTGACTTGGCATGACCCATGCCATCTAGTAAGGTTCCAACAGATAGCACAGGAACCCAGGAATATACTAAGGGAAATCCCCGGCCTAACTTTTGTTGAAATGGAAGAAGCTGACAAATGCTGCGGTGCGGCTGGTACTTTCTGTGTCACAAAACCCCTAATATCCTTGCCAATCTCAAGAAAAAAAGCACTGAATATAATTAATACAGGAGCTGATGCGGTTGCAACAAGCTGTTCTGGCTGCAAAATAGGAATTACGCAAGGATTGTTGAGTTTAAAAACAATAAAGCCAATCGTCAGCCCAGTACAGATTCTCGCCGAGATCTACTCTCAAGAATAACCATTAGTATACTGATATCAGCCGGGTTTACTCCGCCGATACGTGCAGCTTGCGCAAGGTTAACAGGTCGGATTTTTGACAGGCGGTCACGGGATTCCTGCGATAACTGCTTAATTGCCTGATAGTCAATATTTTGTGGAATCATTATCTTTTCGAGCTTGCCGGCCTGCTCTATTTGATCATTTTGCCGCTCAATATAGCCGGCATATTTTAATTCAACCTCGACCTGATCGCCCACTTCCCGTGGTAAATTTGCAGGACTTAGTTTGTTTATATCTTCATAGGTAAGCTCCGGGCGTTTTATTAAGTCGGCAAGTGCGTAACTATTGTGCATCCCCTCGCCATACTTAACTCTTGTTGTTTTTAGTCTTTGGATTTCTTCTTTTATAAGCCTCTGTTTTTCCTGAAAACGTGCATAACGCTCAGGACTAATCAGCCCAACTTCATAGCCAATAGGTGTCAACCTCTCGTCAGCATTATCCTGCCGAAGTATAAGCCTGTATTCAGACCGAGAAGTTAGCATTCTATATGGTTCTTCGATATCTTTGGTAACAAGGTCATCTATAAGCGTGCCTGTATAAGAACTACTGCGGGATAAAATTATCATTTCCTTGTTTTGTAATAATCTCGCAGCGTTAATACCTGCAACAAGTCCCTGAGCAGCAGCTTCTTCATATCCGCTGGTACCATTAATTTGGCCAGCACAAAATAAACCATCAACCTTTTTTGTCATAAGAGTATGGGAGAGCTGAATTGCCGGAATATAGTCGTACTCAACAGCATAGGCGGGTTTTAGCATCCAGACGTTTTCCAGTCCCGGCAAGGAGCGCAGCATTTTTATCTGAACATCAATAGGCAGACTGGTTGAAAAGCCCTGAACGTAGGTTTCGTAAGTGTCTTTGCCTTCCGGCTCGATAAATATGTGGTGAGAGTCTCGATCAGAAAATCTTACAAATTTGTCTTCTATGGATGGACAGTATCGTGGGCCAACTCCTTGGATTAAACCTCCATAAAGCGGTGATCGATCAAGATTTGCAAGTATAACTTCTCTTGTTTCTTTTGTAGTTCTGGTGAGATAGCAGGGGACTTGCTCCTTTATTGGCCTGTCAGGTTCAAATGAGAAGAAGTTAAGCTGTTCATCGCCCGGCTGGATAGTCATTTTAGAATAATCAATAGTTCTGGCATCAACTCGGGCAGGGGTTCCTGTCTTTAATTTTTTAACAGTAAAACCAAGTTTTCTTAAGGTGTCTGAAAGCCCTACAGCAGGCATTTCCGCAAGTCTGCCAGCGGGAAAGGATTGTAAACCAATAAATATTTTTCCGCAAAGTGATGTTCCTGTAGTTAAAATAACTGCTTTAGCCTTATATTCAAGTCCTAATTCATCAATAACACCGCATACCCGGTCATCTTCAACAATTAAATCCACTACTGTGCATTGTTTTAAGAAAAGGTTTTCTTGTTTTTCAAGCAGGTTGCGCATATAGCGCATGTATTCCTTTTTGTCCGATTGGGCTCTTAGTGCACGAACAGCCGGACCTTTGCTGGAATTTAGCATTTTTAGCTGTAAATAGGTAGCATCGGTCACAATTCCCATAACTCCGCCCAAAGCATCCACTTCCCGCACAAGGTTGGACTTGGCCGGGCCTCCAATTGCGGGATTGCAGGGCATTGTTGCAGCATTTTCCAGATTAAGGGTAGTAAGGAGAGTCCTTGCGCCAAGCTTTGCTGAAGCCAACGCAGCTTCACAGCCGGCATGTCCGGCCCCAACAACGATTACATCAAATTCAAATCCGCTAAACATTTCAGTAATTATCTTACATTAAACATTGAACTTTTCATAAATTTATATAATGATTGTAACTATGAGTGAACCGAGAAAGAGCATTTTAAACGCGCAGGGCTATGAAATACCCCTGCATCTGGATGATTACAGGCTGAAGCTGGACTCAAACGAGAATATGATCGGCCCATCACCTAAGGTTTTAGAAGCATTAAGGAATATAACCGACTGTCACATTAAGTTTTACCCGGCATATGGGGAAATTTTAGAAAAGCTTGCGGCATATAATAAAGTAAAAACCGAGATGTTACTGCCTGCCAATGGCGCTGATGAAGCGATAAGCTATATATTTGATGCGCTGGTGGAGCAGAGAGATACAATTTTAACTGTTACGCCATCGTTTCCAATGCCTAAAATCTACGCAAAGGCTTTGAACTGTAATTACAAGGAAGTTCCATACACTGAAAAATGGGTGTTTCCGGTTGATGAATTCATAGAAAATATTGATGACAGCACAAAATTAATTATTATAACTACGCCAAATAACCCAACAGGTGAGGCTATATCAGAAAGCGACTTACTTAAAGTATTAAATGCCGCAAAAAATAGCTATGTTTTAGTTGATGAAACTTATGTTAGCTATGCGGGCAGATCATTCATTAATTTATTAAATGAATATCCAAATAT
>MFRL01000079.1:234-13580 GCA_001784565.1 Candidatus Melainabacteria bacterium GWF2_37_15 | reverse complement strand
CATTTTCAAAGTCTGACTTCTGGCATGACCTTGTTACACATATTTTTATCATCCATTACAATTTATCACTTGAAATTTAGCCACTACCAATTTTTTTTTATGTTTAGTTTTTATACAAATGTAAAAGTAAATTAAGGAGTTTAAAAATGAATATTGGATTTAAAGGAAATTTTGTTGTAACAGATGGAATGACACCTGCTCTCAAAGCCAAATTAGAAGAAAAGGATCACCAAGTAATTGATACTACAGCCTTTAACAGGTTAAAAAAAATCACGGAAGGCAATAAATATGCAGTAACAACAACTGGTGGATACACCGGTTTCTATAAAGGTTCGGATTTTTATAACTTTACTTCAAAATTGAAACTCAATGGACAGGATAACGAAACCAAAAATGATGCAAAAGCTTTCACAAATATCATACATTCTTACGAAAAAAATGCTATAATTATTCAAACAGGAAAAGATGCTGTACAAAAGAGTCCATGGAAAGAAACACAAGAAATCCAACAAAATCCCTTTAATTTCTATACTTCGCAGGAATTAGTTGAAGAAATCGATGAAGATCCGAAAATTTTGGATTAACTTATCCATAAATAAAAAAGACCGGAATTTAACATTACATGTTTTATCTCCGATCTAATAATGGAAACAGACGGTTAAGTGAGAATGAATAAAGCACAATCAATTTATATAAAAACAGGTTTGTTTTTATTATAAAATTGCCTTATCAGCTAATTTGGAAAAACTAACATGGATGTGTCCATTGTACTGGTCAGTTATAATACTAAAGATTTAACAAGAAATTGCCTGAAATCCCTGTATGAAAAGACCAGTGGCGTAAATTATAACGTCTGGGTAATTGATAACGCATCCCATGACGGCTCCGCACAAATGATAAAAGAAGAATTTCCGCAGGTAAACCTTATTGAAAGTAGCGATAATATTGGGTTTGGGCGGGCTAATAATGTAGTAATAAACAAAGTTCAGTCAAAATACGTTTTTTTACTTAATACCGACACAATTTTACTTAATAATGCGGTTAAAATTCTTTATGATTTGATGGAACTGCCTGAAAATGTGAATGTGGGTGCATGCGGTGGCCAGTTGCACAATCGAGATATGACCTTGCAGGGTTCTGTGGGAGAATTCGACACATTAGATAAACTTTGCAGAAAAACATTAGGTATTAAAATCAAAAATGAGCTTTCTTACAGTGTACATGGCGAACCTGATTATATAATCGGTGCTGATTTAATGCTGAGAAAGTCTGCTCTTGCTAATTGCGGGGGTTTTGATGAAAGATTTTTTATGTATGGTGAAGAAGCAGAACTTTGTTTGCGCCTGAGAAAGAACGGATACGGACTAAGATTCACTCCAGAATCTAAAATACTGCACTATGGAGGAGCATCCTCTTATAGCGAAAATACTCAAATACAGGTTGAAAAAATGCTTTTGAGTAATACCCTTTTGTTTTTTGAAATTGCTTATGGGAAAAAATGTGCAAATAAAGCCAGGTTATTATATATAATTTATTATTTAAAATATTTACCATTAAGGTTTTTTTCAATAAAAGCATTTCAGCGGCTAAAAATGGCACTGGAAGTTTGTGTATGATAGAATTTCAAATAATTGTCAAAGCAGAAAATTGTGAGGATTGATTAAATTATGGCCCATAAATGTCAATGCAAAAGCGTTACCGAAGAACAAAAAAAAGAATTTCAAAAAACTGTCCAGAAAGCCCTGAAAGTCCTGAATAAAAAAAACTTCGCCATGATTATACACGGTGCGAGCTTTCCTTCAATAAAAGACCAGGATGTAGGCTTTGGCACTTATAATTCCCAGGGAGCTAAAGATTTTATTGAATTTATTTACAATATGGGATTCAATGGCATACAACTCGGGCCAGACGGCAAGACAAAGGCAGTTGATGCTTCTCCGTATGTAGGCACAATGTTTTCCAATAACCCGCTTTTTATTGACCTTTACAAATTAACTACAGAAGAATTTGACGAAATTCTCAGCAAAGAAACTTTTAAAAAGATTGTAAAAAATAATCCCGCTGACAATAATCGTACTGCTTATGAGTACGTTTATAATGAGCACAATAAAGCCCTAAGAGAGGCGTTTAAAAATTGGAAGCCCGACAAAAAATTTAAGAAGTTTGTTGAAAAAAATGCTGTATGGCTGGAAAAAGATGCTGTTTACGAGGCATTATCCATTAAATATGGCAACGATTATTGGCCAGTTTGGAATGATGAATATGATAAAAATGGGTGTAACGATTTTTCAGAGATAAAACAAAATTTCGCAAAAGAAATCGAATTCTATCAGTTTGTTCAATACATTGCATATCAGCAGAAACAAAATACCCAGAAATTCCTGAAAAAAAATAAGATCAAAACCATAGCAGACTGTCAGGTAGCGTTTTCTGACAGGGACCACTGGGCTAACCAGTGCCACTTTTTGAGTGGTTACTATCTAGGCTGCCCGCCGGACTTATTTTCAGCCGATGGCCAGGCATGGGGCTTCCCCGTAATGGATCCTCATTCAATATTTAATCCTGATGGTTCACTTGGAGAAGGCGGAAAGGTTCTTAAAGCAAGATTTGAAAAAATGTTTGAAGAAAACCCCGGTGGCGTGAGGATAGACCACATTATAGGTCTTATTGACCCATACGTTTATAAACAGGGATGTTTGCCAAAACCTGAACAGGGCGCATCAAGACTGTATTCCTCACCTGAACATAATGAGCTTAAAAAGTTTGCAATTCCTAGTTTGGAAAATTTAAATCCTAATGTCGGGCCGGAAAATGAAAAAAGGATTATTGGGTTAAGCAATAAGCAGATCAAACAATACGCTGCCATCCTTGAAAAAATAGTTATCCAGTCCGCAATTGAAAAAGGGATTGGAAAAGAATCAATAATTTGTGAAGATTTAGGCACAATAACCAATCCTGTGGTGCAGGTAATGAAGCAGCTTGAATTAAGCGGGCTAAGAGTGACAGAATTCATCGATCCTGATGATAAAGAGCATCCTTATAGGATAAAAACTACTGAACAACAGCACTGGGTAATGGTAGGAAGTCATGATAATCCTCCTATTACCTGTTGGGTAAATGAATTATATGAAAAGAATGAAATACATAAACATGCAGCAAATCTTGCAGAGGATTTAGGACTTAATGCGCAGGAACTTGTGGAAAATAAGCATAAGTTTCTTACAGCAAAATTTGCTGAATTGTTTGCCAGTCCTGCTGAAAACGTACAGGTATTTTTTGCTGACTTTTTTGGCATGAATGAAAGATATAATATGCCGGGTACCTCAGGCAGCCAGAATTGGTCATTGAGAGTTCCGAATAATTATGAATGCTATTACAACAAGCAATTAGAAAAAGGTGAGGCATTAAACCTGCCTGAAGCCCTGATAATGGCTATTAATGCAAAAGGATCTGGCTTTGCAGCAGAGCATAAACAATTGATAAATAAACTTAAAAAGTTTATGTAATTTAAATACTGCACTAGGCAAAATCAGAATAATTTTGTAGTATTAAATAATGTAAAATTATTAAGCTGGGAGTATCGTATATATGAATTACAGGCTAGTAACCAGAAGTGACTTTGATGGGTTAGTTTGTGCAGCCCTTTTAAAAGAGCTTAATTTGATTGATGAAATAAAATTTGTGCATCCAAAAGATATGCAGGATGGCATAATAGAAATTACTGAGCGTGATATAACTACAAACCTGCCATATGTGAACGGGGTTCATCTAGCTTTTGATCACCATCTTAGTGAAACTATAAGGCTTAAAGGAATAGAAGAGAATCATATAATTGATCCTCTGGCACCTTCTGCATCAAGAGTTTTATATAATTATTATGGCGGTGAAATCAAGTTTACAAAGCGCTGGGATGAAATCCTTGAAGCTGTGGATAAAGCCGACTCAGCAAAATTCAGTAGAGATGAAATACTAAAACCAACAGGCTGGGTTCTTCTTAACTTTTTAATGGATCCAAGGACAGGACTAGGAAGATTTAGAAATTTCAGAATCTCAAATTATCAACTGATGATGGATCTGATAGATAAATGTAAAACAATGACCATTGAAGAAATTTTAGAAATTTATGATGTAAAAGAAAGAGTAGAATTATACTTCGGCATGGAAGATAAGTTCAAAGACCAGCTTATAAAATGTTCTACTGTACATAAAAATTTAATAGTCATTGATTTGAAAAATGAAGAAATTATATATCCTGGTAACCGTTTTATGATTTATGCTATTTACCCGGAATGTAACATATCCATGCACGTTTTATGGGGTTTGAAAAAGCAAAACACAGTTTTTGCAGTAGGAAAATCTATACTTAATAAATCTTCAAATACAAATATTGGAGAGCTTATGCTCGAATATAACGGCGGTGGTCACCAAAACGCCGGTACATGCCAGATAGCAAATGATAAAATAGATCTCGTTATGAAAGATCTTATACAGAAAATTAATATTGCAGGCTAAGCTTTCTTACCGAAAAATTTGGATATATTTGATAGTGTTTGACGTGTAACAAACACGAATGCTGCTATTTTCAGCCCGAAAGATGCTAATCTGAATAACAGTCTAAGAATATTTCCTGAAACAACAGTTATCAAAAGACCAATAACTACCAGTCCTGCTACTGAACCAACAGGATGTTTTGCCATATAATCCTTTGTTGATTTCCCAACAGTAATTATTTCGCTTAATTCAATTAATTTATTCCTTAATGCATCAATTTTATTTGCTTCCTTTAGTTTTACAGCCATTGTTTACCTCTTTTTTATATTATTAAGCATGGCAATAGTATCATAAATTTATAAAAAAAATGAATAACCCAATCGTTTAACTCTATGGCATGCCAAGTTTATAAATTTTAATTTATACATAGACGTATGTTACAATTTTCTCAATGAAGATAAATAAATATAATAGCTTTTTAGTAATTATTACATGCTTATTGATGCTTATTGTTTGCAATAAGCCGGTTTTTGCTGAAATAATATCCGTAACCTGTGGAAGCGCAACCTCAAGTACAAACTGGCCTAGAAAAACCTTTAAATATAGCTGTACAGCCACAGCATCAGAACTTCTTACCAGTACAAGATACAAAATAGGCGTTTATACCAGTAACTATACAACTACTAAAACAGGGACAGGAAACGGCAGTAATCTAACTTATAATGATTTTAGCGATACAACCGACCCTGCTCATCCGAACGGAACGTACCGATTCCAGGCGGATGGTCCCGCACAAGGTCGAACAGGCACATCATCCATAAATATTACTACAGATAGCCAAAAAAACAAGGTTACTATAATTCAAGATGATTTTACACACGTTACATCCCAAATAGTTAATTTCGACGTGTATTACAGAACATATGAAAGAGATTGCGGAGATACAGATTATAATCAGGGTTTAATAGTTGGATTATATGGAAATACAAGCGGCAACATGATTACTAGCGGGACACTGGGTTCTCCGCTTGCTTTTACTACTGAGAATAAGTATTATTTATCGATAAGCGCACCACCCACTGTAAATATAACTACTTCTTATCCGGTTTTTGACTTAAATAATTATTATGATTCAAATACATTTACGGTTAATGTTAAGTCTAATAGCACATGGAAGCTCCAAACCAAACTAAACAGTGGTTTAAGTTCAGGTGGAAATAGTATTCCAGCGGCTTCAAATTATTTCAGGGCATCAGGTTCGGGTTTCAATAACCTTGCACCAGGCAGGACACAATTTGCAACAGCTAATACATATTATGACGTAGCACAAAACTCTGCAGGAGTTTACACCACTGGCACATCAGACAATATAAATCTTGCTCCAGCTGCAGTCTCAGTTACTTACAGTCTAAAGATTACTGATATATTTAACACAGGTACATACACAACCACGAATTTGATTAATTTAGTTACGCCATAGAAATTAATTTTATATAAATTGCTTGCCATATTATAAAAAACATTTATAATAATTTCAGATCGTATTATAGATAAGAAAAATGGAGGATAATTATGGGTAAAAGAGTTGTTGGTTTATTAATTTGTTTATTTGCATGTTTACTTTTCGTGAATAACGCAAAAGCCGATGTTTCTGATGCAGAAACATACACAGTAACTATCCCTGAAGCTGTTACAGTAGTGATGGCAGCAGATGCAACAAACTTTGGAGCTATCACATCAGCTCAATTTGGTGTTGCTGACACGAACGCACATGTTATTACTGTTGGAAACGGAGTAGTTGCAACCAGCACATCTTATATTACAACTAATAGCACCGCTAATACAGGCGCAAGACAATTTAAAATCACTTTTGCAGGCGGAGGCGGTGGATCGTACAGTCTGGCTGACAGTGGAGGAATTGGTGTTTTAACTATCACCAATGCAACATCTACTGCTTCAGTGGACATAAAGTTAACAGATGAAACTAAAGCTGCATACCCTGAATTAGGTGACCCTGCCGGAACTGAAGTTTCTTTTGCAGTTGCTTCCCCAGGAGCTTCAGGTTATTTAAATATAGCAGCAGTTTCAAGTGTCCCATTTGATGCAACAAGCAAAAAAGCTCCATTAAACATGCTAATGGATCTTGATGAAACTACAGTTACAACAGCTGACGCAGCAGGTGATATAAGTTTCGATATGACATTATCAGTTATTGGTATAAATTAATAAAGCATAAAAAAACAAGCTGAACATTTCTAAAATATTCAGCTTGTTTTATAAATATTAATCAAGTAAGATGAAAACCATGATTAAACGCTTTCTATTATTAACAATATTCACACTTATAATATCTATTTACTTCATACTCCCTAATAAAGCTGAATCGCAATTTGGGGGTGTTTTGGTTTATCCAAACGTAGTGGAGCTGGATTTTACAGACAATAGAACATTTGTTTCCAGGGCAATCCAGGTTGAAAACCCTACAAGTAAACCTTTCAGGGTAAGAGCATACGTGGAAGGCTGGAATTTAAATGAATACGGCGGGATAGAATTTTTAGCCCAGCCTGATAAATTTTCGTTAAATGATAACTTGAAATTCAACCCGAGAGAATTTGACCTCGCTCCCGGACAAAAACAAATGGTCAGGCTGACCGCAAAGTTACCTCCAGAAGCATTAGGCGAGTATAGAAGTATCATTTTCTTTGAAACAGTTAACCCTAAGCAGGATATTTTAAATCAGAATAATAAACTTAATATCAACGTCCAGTTTAAAACCAGATATGGTGTTGCTGTTTATGCTTATAAGGGTGACGTTGCAAGAAGTGCATTGCTGGAGAATTTCAAATACGAAGAAGTTGACGGAAATGCTTATCTGGTAGCTACAATTAAAAATCCCGGAAACATACACTGTAATGTTGAAGGAGATATAACCTTAGTCAGTGAAACTGATAAGAATAATACACTGACCAGCCCTCTGGCAAGATATACAATAATGCCGAACAGCACGCAGAAATACCGCATTTTAGTGCCAGATACATTAAATAGCGGCACATATAATGCATTATTGAAGTTAAATTATAATGATATTGATAAAAAGCCACAGGTTATAGGCGGGGAAACAAAGCTTAAGTATAAAGCAACAAAGTCTGCTGCTAAGAATCCCAGAAATCATTTACAGAATGTAAACGCTGAACAAAAAATTGAAAAAACACCTGAAAACATAGCAAAACCAATTAACTTGGATTTAGATAATGAATGAGAATATTTATCTTAATAAGCGCTGTTATTTTTTTATTTAACAGCCCTGTTTTTGCGCAGGAAGATGAAGATAAAAAAAACCTGTTTGATATCATAAATGCAAGGCTTCAATACAGGGCTGTTAGTGATAAAATCCCGGTATATAGTCACAATCAGTGCGTGATCGGGAATTGTTCACCGTATGCGATACCGGAGTTGGAAAAATTACCGGAAGAAACCCAGTCAAAGAAAAAAGTTATAACTAAAAAGCCAAAACAAATTTCAGATGTTGTTACGGAATTTGTTAAAAAGAGTTGCGTAAAAGAACAGGATTATAAAAATTTTGATACCTCGGTAACTGTTCTTAAAATTAACGATACGATAGCATACGATTTTGAAGTAGTAATATGGCCGGATAAAACAATTTCTGTACCGGTAAAAACACTGGCTGACCTGATAGAAATTCCGATAACTATAAACCATGTAAATAATAATATAACTTTTAAGCAGCCTTTAACTGACGAAGAAGTAGTTATAGATACACAAAAAAGTACTGTGCTGGTTGGAACAAACCTTGTCCAGGTTAATAACCCCAAAATAGTCACCTTAAATGAAGGCTTTATTGTTCAGAACGAAGTTTTTATACCGGAAAAACTTGCTCAATATTTATTTGATGTAGATACATCCTTTCTGAAAGAAAACTACATTCTTGATTTAAAAACTACAAAAGTTTTAAAAGCGATTATTAAGCTGGAAGAACAGGAAGATGATGTTGTTGAGGCATATGAAGACCCGGTGGATTTTGTTGATAAAACAGTTAAAGAAAACAAAACATTCAACATAAAACAACTGAATTATGGTATAGGAAGCAGCGCAAGCCAGTCCAGTTCCTCGAATCAAAGCGTTACAAGCCAAAATATGAACGCAAACATATCATCAAAAGGATATTTCCTGGGCGGAGAATATAATGTAGGCACAAATGCCAATTATTCACAAAATGGCATGGAAATAGGCGGGTATACAGCTTCATTAAGTTATTTAAAAGGGCATAAGGAACTTTCTATCGGCAGCATAAATGCCGGGTTATCCGATCTTGCTGCCCCATCAGCAAGTATAGTGGGAGTAAAGTATGGAACGCTAGGCGCATCAAGTAATTCCGCCGTACTGCCTCGTTTTATAACAGGACAGGCTGATAATAATACACATGTAGAGCTTTTTATAAACGATATGTTTACCGACAAACAGGCGGTTGAAGGTGGAAGGTATGAATTTGATTCCATAAACTACCCCCATAGTTCTTTTGTAAAGATAAGAGTGGAACAAATCGGAACAGATAATACAAGAAAGATAATATATGAAGATGAACTCTCACAGGACAGCGATTTACTTGCTCCCGGACAAAAGGAATACCTTGTGTTTTCCGGTGTTGATAATTCAATAACAAGGCATAAATTTAAATTATTTGGAGACACAATTGAAACACCTGACACTACACCCCTAAAAGCAATTATAGGAGCTAAATACCGCAGGGGAATAACTCCAAGATTAACTGCAGGAACCAATATCGCGCATAATTATAATCTAACCCCAGGAATTTTCACCCCAAATACAACTATATCGGATTACCCCAGGGCATACAGGCAAAGCACCTTTGTTTCCGGCTCAGTTGCCAGTGTGGATATGGACTATGCTGTTAGTGAAAACCTTAAAATTTCTTCAGAGCTTGGTTTATCCAACGCATCGTCAATTTCTGACTATGAACCTAATGCAGCAGATATGGGCAGCTTTGTATCATTTAATTATGAGAAGCCCAAATACAACTTGTCAGGGAAGGTTTTTTCCTATGGCCCTGATTTTTATACCGGCAGCTACAGCGATGCGATTGATAAAAAAGGATTTGAATTAAATGGAAGCTGGAATGTTGACAATGTTAACTTCTCGGGGAATGTTGTAACATATAATTCTAATCTCGATAACCTCTTTGGTGGTGGCATATCAACTATAACAGACTATAACTTTGCTATTTCAGGTCCAATTAACGAATATGCAAACATGAGAGCCGGTGTAAGGTCGAGTATAGCGAGTAATTCCCTGTACTCCAATAATCAGACTAACTTTGATTTGAATTTAAATACAAGGTTGTCAGACAAAGCCAGCCTTATGATGGGTTATACCAAAACTATTAACCAGAATGATACTTATTCCCAGAATTTAGAAAATAAAATGATGAATAACCGTTTTAATACGGAGTTAATGGTGGATCTGGACAAGGCTGGTAAGCTTAGGCTTGCGCATGAAGTAACGGTTTTAACGCCATACCAGCAGTTATTTATGTCAGGTGTGAACACAAACAGGTATGAGCCGCCTATTTTTAAAAATTTCAACCTGAAACTAGACAGGTCAAGCCAGCCTATAAAAGGTTTTACCCTATCCCCTAATATGGGTTACAGGTACGGAGGAAGTAATAATGGGTTGTTATTTGGCATGCAGGTAGGTTATGAGTTCAGGCCGGGACGTCAGATAGTCCTGAATTATTCTTATAATTCAATTTTTAGTAATTTTTTAAATGGAATGAATTTTGGGGGAAATAGTTCACACTCCTTATCAATGAATTTTGTCGATACACTTAATCTTGGGATGGGGAATAATCCTATGAATCACAGTCCGTTCCCTTACAATCCTGAAAATGGGATTATAAAGGGTTATGTATTTCTTGATTTAAACCAGAACGGAGTTAAAGAGCTTGAAGAAGAAGGAATCCCGGACATTGATGTAACAGTAAAAGACATGTACACTGTAACCACGGACAATAATGGTTATTTTATGGCGGCTAACCTGTCTGATCGAATACACAGAGTTGAAATCAACAAAACCACACTTCCCGTAATTTATTCCCCCACCTCAAATGATGTAGCAGTAAGGGTAAAGAAATCAAAGATATATGTAGCGAATCTCGGGCTAATAATTACTCCCGGCAGTATTTCGGGAAATGTTGAAGTAAATCGCAATGATGCTTCAAATAAAGATGTTATTATCCTGCTTCTTAATAAAGACGGCAAGGAAATAAAATACACGACAACTGACAGCACAGGGCATTATTATATGGATTCAGTACCGCCCGGGGATTATAAAGTTGTTGTAGATAACAATTATCTAGCTTATAATGGATTACAGACGAGCGGAGAAGAAGCACAATTAATTAATATACCCCTGATTTTAGATGATTTTGTTGATATTGAGGATATAAATTTCAGTTTAATTCCAAAGCAGGCCGAGGTGCAGAGTTTTTAATGATTAGGATAGTTTTAATAATATTTTTATTAGTATTCTCTTTTTCTGAAGCAGTTTTTGCTGCTGCATCAGATAGTGAAGTTTATACCATTAGTATTCCAACATATTACATACCAAATGGTATCGGAAGTACAGATGAATCATCAACCAATGGTCTTCCTAATACAACGCCCGATCCAGAAGACTTTACATTTGGAAGGATGGTTTCAGGGTCTTATACAGGGAATCAGTGGGAATTAACTACTAACAAGCCCATCGGGCTATCGCTGGATTATAATCTTAATGCAAAATTTTCTATTACTGCTGAACCATTTACATTAACAAACGTTGATAATGGCTATACATTGGTTAATAACAGAACCTACCCCACTCAAATTATTTTTAATAATGGAACTAATACATCCGAAGTGGAACGTTTGTTTAGATTCTATCCTATTGTAAAAGTTGATAAAAACGTTCCTCCCGGTAATTACGAGGGAACAATTACATTTACCATATCACAGCTATGAAAATTATATTATCTTACATATTAATAATTGTATCTATTTTTATCTCTAATTGTGCTTTAGCAGAGCAAGCAGATTTGACATTCCCTATATCTGCAGAGTCTATTTCTGCTCCTCTTTCCCTTCCTGTCTGGTCATCTTCTACTGTTACAGCGGCTAATGCAATAATTGTTGAAGCCGGGTCATCCATAGCAAGATTTATTTTGCCTTTTGCTTCCCCGGTAGCTGGCACTTTTAAAAACGTAATTATTGGAAATAATTCCCAAGATGCCTCTGAAGGGTTTTTATTTGAAGAAATACTGTATGAAATTGAACTACAAAATTCAGAAGAAACTCCGATTTATTCCGATACTGTAATACTTATCAAAATACCTGAATGGCTTGAATATTCAGAAAACACTTTTGAATTGAATGATTTAAAATTGTCAGATAAAAACGATAATGATGCATTAACATATGTAAGAAAAAAATCCTTATTAAAGGTTGATCCGGGAAGTCACAATAATGCTGAAAAAATAAAAATATCATTTAATGCAAAAATCCTGGATAAAGAAAAGCTGGAAAATAATCCCTTCTGCCTGGTTAAATTTGAAAGTAACATACATAATGTATCCACAAAATGGCGGTCTTTACCATGAAAAAGATTAAAGTATTAACAGTATTCGGTACGCGCCCGGAAGCCATCAAAATGGCTCCTTTGGTAATAGAACTAAATAAATACCCTGAAACTTTTGAATCAATCGTCTGCGTTACCGCGCAGCATAGACAAATGCTTGATCAGGTTCTTGAACTTTTCGATATCAAGCCTGATTTTGACCTGAATATTATGAAACCAAATCAGAACTTATGGAACTTAACCAGTGATGTCCTTCTTCAAATGAAAGACATATTTGAGAAAACTAATCCCCACTTAGTTCTGGTACACGGAGATACGACAACAACTTTAGCGACAAGTTTATCAGCATTTTATGCCAAAATTCCAGTTGGCCATGTAGAAGCAGGCTTGAGAACGTTTAATAAATACTACCCTTTCCCTGAAGAAATAAACAGGGTTGTAACGGATTCTGTTTCCAGCATGTTCTTCGCCCCTACAGAAACGTCAAAACAGAACCTCTTAAAATCAGGTATCAATAGTGAAAAAATATATTTAACAGGAAATACAGTCATTGATGCACTTTTACATACAGTAAACAATAAAAAAACTGACTTATCAGGTCTTAACCTCGATAAAAATCTAAAAATAATACTTCTGACTTCACATAGAAGAGAAAATTTTGGAAAACCACTGGAAAATATATGTGAGGCGGTATTAAAACTTGTGAAAAATAACCCTGATATTCAGGTTGTGTATCCTGTTCATCTTAATCCGGCTGTTAGAGAAACAGTATTTAAGATGCTTAGTGGAAATGCCAGAATTAAACTAATTGAACCCTTGGATTATGCGCCTTTTGCGAGCTTAATGAAAGAATCCCACATAATTCTCACTGATTCAGGCGGCGTTCAGGAAGAAGCCCCTTCGCTAGGAAAACCTGTACTTGTATTAAGGGATGAAACTGAGCGGCCTGAAGCTGTTGATTATGGTACGGTTAAACTTGTGGGTTCTGATACTGATAAAATTATCAATAATGTTCAGGAACTGCTTAATTGTGAGCAGGCTTATAAAAAAATGTCCGAATCCATAAATCCATACGGCGATGGGCTTGCATCTCAAAGAATTGTTAAAGCTATTAAAGAATGTTCGTTTAATTAACCCACTTGTTTCCCGGCACGCACAACCATCTGCCTGTCCTCTTCAGGTGTTGTTCCGATGGTGGTAAGGTA
>MFRL01000079.1:0-147 GCA_001784565.1 Candidatus Melainabacteria bacterium GWF2_37_15 | reverse complement strand
TCGTATATTAGTTTCCGGCATAGCTATTCTGAATATTGCCAGGGTTCGCAGTATTTCATCTTCATTTATAGCGTTTTCGTGTACTTCAAAAGGGGTTCCCGGAATGGGATGAAGGAAATTCACAGGAACAGAAACAAGATCAAGTTC
>MFRL01000078.1 GCA_001784565.1 Candidatus Melainabacteria bacterium GWF2_37_15 | reverse complement strand
ATGATGCTAAGAAATTACTACAATCTAAGCTCCTTAGAAAATCTGTATCCCTTAAACCACAGGCTAAAAAGATGTGTGCCTAATTACTGTAAAAGTCCTTGTTTCATTGATTTGAAAAATGATAAAGGTACGAGTTTTAAATTATCAAATTTGAAACCACCATTCCCATCAAGATGTTCAGCTCCTAGACTTGGAATATCGCCTTCACCAGCTATAATTCCTCCTTTAGGCCGTGAACCACTCTCCATAGTCAATAAAATATCTACCAGTTTATAATTTTTCATCCCAGCATCGCCTTAAGCTCATTGATTCCCTGCTGGATTTCATTTTCTAATTCGCTGACCTCTGACAATATTTGCCTCGGCGAAGCATACTGAATTTCTTCATAAATTACTTCCTTGTAACGGTTTATGCTTAAATCATACCCATTAGAAACAATCTCACCTTTAGGAACAAAGAAAGATTTATCGGTTCTTTTCCTTGATTCTTCATTTTTCAAGTTTGTAAAGCGTTCTATTATATCAGGTATGTCATTCGCCTCGATTTCATTGCGCTTATCATCAAGTGAAAGACCATCAGCCTGCATATCGTAGAACCAAACCTTATCAGTACCACCGGAATTAGTCTTTGTGAATATTAAAATCCCTGTGGATACACCAGCATACGGTTTAAATACTCCCGAAGGCATTGAGATAACGGCTTCCAGTTTTTGATTATCAACAAGAATCTCTCTGACCTTTTTATGAGCATTGGATGCTCCGAATAATACCCCATCAGGAACAATTACAGCACATCTTCCGCCTGATTTTAATAACCTCAGCATTAAAATCGGGAATAATAATTCTGTTTTTGTTGTAGCTACCTCACTTATCAGGTTTTTAGCTATAGAAGTCTTGTTAATTGAACCCTTAAACGGTGGATTAGCCAGGACTATAGTGCATTCTTCCTGTGCCTGGGCATAATCTTCGTGTAATGAATCTCTGTAATTAATGTTAGGATTTTCAATGCCGTGTAACATCATATTCATTGCTGATATCCGTAGCATAGAATAGTCAAAATCAAATCCATGGAACATATTTTTATTAAAATGTTCTCTTAATTCCTCATTAGTTTCAACTTCAGGATAATTTTCTCTTAAATATTCACTTGCTGTAACTAAAAATCCTGCTGTACCACAAGCCGGATCACAAATAATATCGTTTGGCTTTGGCTGAAGCAATTCAATCATCATTTTTATTATGTGTTTTGGTGTCCTGAACTGTCCATTTGTACCTGCCTGACTCAATTTATTGAGCATGTATTCATATAGATCACCTTTTGTATCCCGGTCTTCCATTGGTATATCGTTGATTTTCTCAACAACATCGACCAATAGAGCAGGTGTAGGAATCATAAATATTGCGTCTTTCATATATCGGGTAAAAGAGGATTCATATTTATTTTCCTGATTTTCTTCGCTGGCATCAGTGTTTTCATCGGGTTTATTGCCAAGATTTTTTATAAATGGAAACACTTCAACCATAAGAGTAGTGTGCATCTTTTCAGCATCAAAATCCTTAAATACAGACCAGCGAAGGTGGTTTTGTTCAGGAGTGAATATAGGGTTCTCAATAGGTTTACCGGTTCTGTTTGCCTTTAATTCTCTGGCTGTATGGATTTCATCAAGCCTTTTTATAAATAAGAGATAGGACATTTGTTCAATAACCGTGAGAGGGTTAGAAATTCCGCCACTCCAGAACCTATCCCATAACCTGTCAACTTTTGACTTTATCTCGCCCGTTATCATTACACATACCCTCACTCATAGAAAATTGATGAATTGATTATATATCAAAAGATGATTAACTTTTGAAAATATATATAGCAACTTTTTTTATGTTTGTATTTAATACATATAGATAAGAAAAATAGGATTTTTATCATGTTAGATAGAGTAAGCTTTTCAACGCCACAGTATCAACAAAGATCAGCTTTTAAAGGTGAAAAAGAGATTAAAATGCTTGTAGAAAAGGCAAATAAAGTGCCTCCTGACTCTGATGATATAACTAATTTTAATGTTGACATCCAAAGATGGCTTAAAGATAAGAAAATCTCAAAGCAGGATGTTTTAGACGCCCAAAAAAAGGTTGAGGGTTGGAGAAAACAATTATTCTAAATATTGTCTACAAGTTTATTTAGATGCTTAGAAGCCATTAAACCTATAGTTGAACCTATTGCCATACCAACAAGACTCAACAATGCGCTATATGGGAATGTTATTGCTCCTGCAATGGATATAGCCGCTGTTGTAAATCCTACATAACCAGCAGATTTAACTAATTGTTTACCGAATGCCTTACTTTTTTCTGTAACACTACCTTCTGTTTTGGTAAGTGATTTTATCAATCCAGGAATTTCCAGGGCAGTCGAGGCGAATAAACCTATCACAGGTATTCTGTGCATTGCTCTGCCTAATGTCCTTTGTAGGAAATTACCTGTGTATTTATAGGCCTTCAAATTTGTTTTTGTACAAGTATCCTCTATATTTCCAATATCAAAAAGATCAATACCAATATTTAACTTATTTCTCAAGAATTTCCCCGCTCCTGAACTAAAAAATGTTTTATCCATTTTACCTAACCAGGGATATTTTTTAGGGAGTTTATCTAAAAGGGTTAATTTAAAAAAGGACATTTCATGTTGATAAGGTCTTTTTTCAAACGGATTTTTAAGGGCTAATCCTATTTCCCTTAAATCCCCAGGGAAGTTAGCAGCAGCCAAACCAAGTAATAAACCTGCGCGTGGATAGTTGTTTTCTTCTAATGAATCAGGAAGTGATTGAATGCGTCTTATCGTGGGAAGTGGGCTAAGAGCATTAAGCGTGGTTTGCTCGATTTGGCTGTGCTTGTTGGCCTTAGTTTCAAGCCTGTCTATATCCTCCTTTAATCTGTTAAATACAGAATCGTTTTCATTATTAACCTGAACAGCATTATATTTACTGTTCTGCATATTAAATATTGGATTAAATTCTGATACACTTAAGGCCAAATTACTTCCCGCATGCATACTTCCCATTTATATAAAAACATTTCACAAAGCTGGATTTATTATTTAGCTAAAATGTTTACAAAGATTTATAGTTTATGATAACCCGAGTTCAATTTTTAATTGCAACACAATATCCGAGAGAGTATGCGCTGCATGAGAAATGTCATGAAGAAATAAACTTAGAAAATAGGGACTGCTTAAAACATCTTTTTGGTATAAAAATTCGCTTATAAAGTCGACATTTTTCCACTTTAATAAAAAGCACAGTTCGCTCAGGAAAAACCTGTTTATTCTTTTTTAAGATAGGCAGGATACCTCTAAGTTAAATGGTTCAGTGCTTGCTCTGTCTTCATTTTCTAAAAATTCTTCTTGTTCATCGCTCTTAGTTTTATATAACTTTTCCAATTTTAGCGGTGTACGTAGTTTTTTATTATATACAAGCAGCATCGCCTCTGCATATCCTAATGACCCGGCTTTTCGCTCATTTGCCACTCTTGATAATTCTTTTATTGAACATCGGCCTACTTTTTCTTTGAAAATATCGTCTTTTAATTCATTTTCATAAGCAACAATCAATTTTGAAATTCCTTTCAATATATTTGCTGACAATGAATTCACATCTCCCTCCCAGGTACCTATACAAAGTCTTAATGTTCGATCAAGTGTATGAAATCTAAATTTTCTATATATATTTTCTAATGTCGCAACAGCACGTATTCCTCCTGGAGTTTTTGTTGAAGAAAGAAATATACCGTATGATTCTACTAAATCTTTGATTATAAGTTGTTCATCATTGCCCGCTTCAACATTTGCCATAAAAATTTCATAAGGAGTTAAAGATTTTACATATTTTTGCTGATTTGCAAAAATATCTGCTTCCTGTTCATAATCCAAATCATCATATATCATACACCATACAGGAGTTTCACGAGAGCCTGAAACAATTGCTATGATCTCAATTGTATGTTGTCCATTGAAAACATAATTTATACCATCCCTTCTGCTGACTTTTACAGGATTTATCTGATATGCATCAAAATTTGAAACAGTATGTTTAATATGCGATTTTGATAAATTGCGTTGATATTCTTGATTTGATACCAAATTCTTAATTGGAATTTGTTCAAAATGTACATTTGGAATAAATTGGCTATAATCTTCCATTATTTCTCCTCTATTTCTAATAGCATTGCATTTACTGTGTATTCTAATTCTTTTAATCCATCTTTTAGTTTCGCCCTGGCTTCGTATGATGTTTTATCAAAATCTGCAACTGATAAAGTTCTGTTAATAGAGCTAATCCATGATGGAATAGTCAGGGTAAGACTTGATATTTCTGCATCAGGGTCATAAACCGGCATATCTTTCACCGTTACTTTTTCTTTTTTTGCAGGAATAATCCTGCGAGTTTTGGAGTAGCTCACAAAATTACTATTTTTGTTGTTTAATTGAGTTTTTACATTATTAACTGCTTCAGATGATTGTTTTGCCAGTTTTGAAATATTATTTCGAGAAATTTTAATTTTTCCTGTAAGAACTTCGGAAACAAGCTTTGGATCTTCCTTTGCCAATTTATCTATGTATTTTGCATATCTACCATATCTTCGTATTGTTACTTCAGCAAGATTATATTCTTTACCAATTTTTTCTGCCGTTAATCTTTTGCTCTCTTGCATTTGAGGTTGGTGGTCAATTTGACCAGCAACCTCTTTTTCGTAATGTTGGTTTTTACCTGATGGATTTGTAGCTCCAAGTTTCTTTTCCATTTCATATCTTTTCCCAATTAAATATCTTCTTGTAGCTTCTGAAATATTTTTTCGACCAAGCTGGTTTGCACAAATCCACGCAATTACTTCATCCCTGCTATTAAAATCTATCTGCTGTATAAAAAATGGTATTTTTAAGCGAGTACAAATTTCATAACGATTATGCCCATCAACTATTGTATTTCCCCATACACACAATGGCTCACGGCAGCCGTCTTTTACTATATTTTCCTCTAACTGCATATATTCATTTGGAGTAAGCGGAGGAATTAATTGTTTAAAAATTTCGTCTATTTGTAAGTTATATATTTGTTTTTCTGCCATAAGTCCTGATCTCATTTATTTATGGAAATTGCTTCTGCCATGTTAAACCTGATAATAGCTTTATCCGGTATTACTTCTCCGCATATGCGATATGTTTTATCATTTTTCCAATTACTGCAAAGATTTCTCAAATTTTGAACCAGAGAAGTACTATACAATTCAATAGATTTTTTATTTATAAGCGAACCTTTGGGAATATGGTGTGCTTTAGGGTCTGAACGGTCGCTTGGCAAGACGGCAAGAGTGCATTCAATCGGATTTACCAACAATAATATGTATTCAGGGTCTCCTATTAAACGAAGAGTATCTTTGTGAATGCGGATTAGAGGCCTTTTAAGATTGACTGAAATAGCAGATTTTAATGCTTTATTTTTATTCATATTATATCTCCTCTGGTTGAGTAATAGGATTCTGTTGTTCCTGATTAGTACGTGTTTTGTCTTTTATGCCGAAAACCGTATAACCGTTAAATATATTTACCTGAAGCTGTTTACGATGCTCTTCTACAGGCAGGCCAAACTGGTTTTGCCAATGCGCAGGAAAGACTGGAGTTCGGGAGGCTTTTGGTTTTTCACCTTCCTGTATTGTCTTTTGATAAATTTCAGTTGCTGTTAAGTCAAAGATAAACAAATATTCATTCCCGCTTTTAATTAATTTTCCGAGCAGCTTATATCTGTAATCAGGGTTCCAGTCCAACAAATGAACAATTTTTGCAAAAAATACACGGCAAGTGATTTGTTTTGGTTTTCGCTTTGGGGTACACCATAAAAAAGAATCTTTTGCGTCTTCTTGGCAAGGTCTTACCGCAAGTTTCTTTTCTTCAGAGTTAATAAGGATTTGAACATAATCAATATCCGGAAAACGTTTTATACAGGCTGCATTCAAGTAAACTTTGCATCCGTTAAAAGTAATCGATGGTTCATAGAGGTGTGCAAAATATTCGCCCCGAACAACTTCGTAACCGTCATAACTAAAATTAGTATCCTCTATAGCCTCAATCCTTGTATTAGAGTTATTCTCCGTCATTAGTAACCGCCTCCTTCTCCATTTCGTTTATAATTTCCTGTATATTGAGTTGTATTTCATCAGGGCATGTTACTTCTAAATCCGGTTGTGAATATGGTTTTCCTTCTTCTTTGGATTTCCATTCATTTTTTTCACTGAGAAGTGCTAACTCTCTTGCCTGACTTTGATAATAATAATTATTTCCAAAAGTATTTGCCCAGATAGCAGGATAGGCAACAATATCTTTCTTTTGTCCGTTTGTAAATAATTTTAAGTCCTTTATCAGTTGCTCATTTGGAGATGTTTCATCCTGCTCGGAGGTTATTTCATTTTGTGAAATAAATATTTCGAATTCTTCAATATCAAAAATCATTAAAATTTCATCATCTTTTTGCCTGCGGATTCCTCTAACCCGGTATTTGTACTCAGAATTCCAATCAAACAGTTCATATAAAGTTTTAATGTAAGCTGCGCAGCTTATATTCCGTGAATAACACAAGCTATTATCAACATTTGCCCATTTAATTGCATTTCGCCTTTTTTCAGAACAAGGTCTAACTGCAAACAACTTTTTATTAGGATTAACCAGCATTTCAACAAAAGGAGCTTTATCAAACTTGCGGATACATTCAGTGCTAAATTGTATATTTCCCATGGAAAACGTTACGCACGTTTTATTTGCGGTATCAAAAAATTGTGACCGGGCAACCTCAAAATTTCGTAAGTCAAAATCTCCGGATTGTGCTTCTACCTCTATATTTTCTGATTCATTTTCGTTGGATACACCCACACTGTTAGAAGCATCCAGATAATCTTTTGCCTTAAACCCTATCCATCTTGGATTTATTGATACAAATCCTGCAAGGGCACCTTCCTGAATAACTTTTAATTCAGGTAAAAAACCTTTATATCTATATTTTGCATTAGTTATTAATCTTTGAACTGCGATAAAATCACCTCTGGAAACAATTGATTCATGATGATTTTTCTTTATATATTGGTTTTTATTCTGTTTATTCTTTTTTGATTTATGGTCTAAATAATTGGGTGTCCAGGTTTTTCTTGCAAGCACATCACCGCAATGGCGCTCATTTTGAAGGATTTGCAAAATTGCTCCTGCTGACCATATTGTATTTCCTTTTTTACTTCTGCGAGCAAGCCGGGTAAGAGTTCCTGCTATCTGATTGCAGGTATATCCATAAAGGTACATAAAGAAAGCAAGACGCACAGTTTTTGCTTCTTCCTGATTTATAACAAGATTACCATCATCATCTACATCGTAACCGAGCAATGGAGGCGTTAAAAAAATCCCTCTCCTGAAGCGCATTTCAATGGAAGCATTCATAACTTCGCTTTTATTATGCGAGTCTCCTTGCGCTAAAGTAGCCATAATTGCCAGGATCATCTCATTATTACTGTCCAGGGTATAGAGATTTTCTGCTTCAAAAAAAATACCAACAGGAGGCTGTAATTGTTTTAATTCTCTTACATAACCAATGCAATCAAGAATATTACGGGCAAACCGGGCTACAGTTTTTGTAACGATTAAATCAATTTTTCCTGCCCTGCAGTCATCTATCATTCTAATAAAAGCATCTCTATGGTTGAGCGATGTTCCTGAAATACCTTCATCTGCGTATATATCTACCAGTTTCCAGTTTATATGTCTGTTAACAATATCCATATAATGATTTTTTTGTAATTCATAAGAAGAAGTTTGACTGGGATCATCGGTTGAAACACGTGCATAAATAGCCACACGTTTTTCATGTTTATCATCATGTAAACCTACCTGTGGAATAGCAGGAATTATATCCAATTCATCCTGATTAACTCCTTTATATTTGTTCCGTATTTTTTCTTTTTGATTTTCAGAATCGTTCACTTGTCAGCTATCTGCACTCATGTCTCTGTCTTTATACATTCTGAAAGTATAAAAAACAAAAAATGAAAAGAACATAAACCAGAAGTCAAAAAAAATGACCAGTAGTCAAGTCAATCATTGTTCCGAAGAATCTCGTTCATTAATGTGACAATTTTAAGTATCATCCGTTTTTCGTTGTTGTCAAAAAATTTTTCCATTAACCGCATTAAGTTTAATTTGTACTCTTTGTCTTCATTCTTTTGAAATCCAACTAAAAATGTATTTACTGTAACACCCAGATTATCTGCTAATTTCACTAAAGACTCTAAACTGGCTTTCTTGTCTTTAGCTGACTCAATATAACTTATATATGAAACCGACAAATTGCACCTTTCAGCCAATTCTGCTTGTGTAAAACCATTCTCCTGTCTAAGTTTTTTAATTCTTTCTCCTATAATTTTGTAATCTAAATCCATCTAGCCTCCTGTATCAAATAAAAATACACTCCTTATATAGAGATACAAAGGAGTAATTATCTGTAAAACTTTATACTAGTAATGTTCTATAAAAAATCTTAAAATTTTGTTATTCTAATAACAAAATTTAATTAAATTTTATTATTGTGTTATTATAATATCTATGGAAATAAAGGATTATCTAAAAAGAGATTTGGAAAAAATAATAGAACCTTATCTTTTTATTGGCAAGGTAATAATTATATATGGAGCCAGAAGAGTAGGTAAAACGACTTTATGTGAACAATTGCTTTTAAAATATTCTGAAAAAGACGAGGCTTTTAAAAAAGGAGCATACTCCTTTGAAGATAGAGATTCGCCTTACAGGTATATTAACTGTGATTATATTGTCAACAGACAAGCCTTGGAAGTTCAAGATAAGACACTGCTAAAGGCGTTTATTGGTAATGCTAAATTTATTGTTATAGATGAAGCTCAAAGAGTTGAAAATATTGGTTTAACCTTAAAGATAATTGTGGATGCTTTTCCTGAAATACAAATAATAGCAACAGGTTCAAGCAGTTTTGACCTTTCCAACAAAATAAATGAACCATTAACAGGTAGAGCATTCCAGTTTATGCTTTATCCTTTGTCATTACAAGAAATTTATTCCAAGAAAACATTGCAGCAAATTGATATAGAGCTTGAAACTTATCTCAGGTATGGGTTATATCCTTACATTTACAATAAAGGAGAAGGATTAGTTCGCAAAGAATTGCTTAATATTGTCAATAATTATCTTTACAAGGATATTCTTGAATTTGACCAGATAAAAAATTCTAAAATGTTGTTAAATCTTTTAAAACTACTAGCATTACAGGTAGGAAATCAGGTTTCTTATAACGAATTAGCCACATCTCTTGGGATAAATGTTTTAACTGTAAGAAAATATATTGATTTACTGGAAAAATGTTTTGTAATATTTACTTTACACTCTTATAGTAAAAATCCAAGAAAAGAAATTTCAAAATCAGTTAAAATATATTTTTACGATACTGGAATAAGAAATGCCCTGATTGAAAGCTTTAATCCTATGGATATAAGGACTGATATTGGTGCTTTATGGGAGAATTTTTGTATAGCTGAAAGATTAAAATATAATTCTTCAAATGAAAGATACGTAAATTCATATTTTTGGCGAACCTATACACAAAAAGAAATTGACTACATAGAAGAACATTCAGGAACCCTAGAAGGATATGAATTTAAATGGCGAAATATGGATAAAGAATATAAACCTCCAAAAACTTTTTTAGAAAGCTATCCTGAAGCATCAGTTAAAAAAATAGACAAAAATAACTATCAAAATTTTTTAATCAATATCTAATCTACCAACAAATTTTTTGTTTCAATTTTGTTTCAAAAAGTTTAAAAATTACCAAAAAATTGCCATTAAAATAAACAAATTAAATTCAACTAAAACCCTTACAATTAAAGAAATCCAACCAAATTTTACAAAAATTAAAAAAATGATAAAATTAATGAAATCAAACTCCGAAGCCGTAGGTCACGCGTTCGAATCGCGTCAGGCGCATTTGTTATAAAATATTAATATAATGATAATTACCGCAGGAAAATACAAGGGAAGAAAGCTAAAAGCTCCCAAAACTCACACAAGACCCTCTTCTTCAAAAGTCAGGGAAAGCATTTTCAATATGATTAATGTGGAAGAAATGCGTGTACTTGACCTGTTCGCAGGAAGCGGAATTATGGGATTGGAAGCCCTCAGCAGGAGTGCAAAAGAAGTTATTTGCGTAGAAAAAAGTTTTGAAGTAGTAAAAATCTTAAAACAAAACCTTGAAATTGCTGAAGCGGGAGCGACTCTTATTGTCGGAGATTCATTAAAAATTCTGGACAGGGTGGACAAATTTGACTTTATCTTTATTGACCCTCCATACGAATCCGGCCTATACGAGCCTGTTTTAAATAAAATCAAAGAAAACGGAATATTGAACGAAGGCGGATTTATTGTAGTCGAGCATAACTGTAAAACCACTATTAAGTCGGATTTTGAGGTTTATAAAACAAAAAAATATGGCGATACTTGTATAACTATTTTAATTTAGCTTTCTTCTTCCGGGATTCATTTTTAAATTTTAGCAGTTCATTTTCCAACTGTAACCTGTATTCTTCAACGAATTCTTCACCTTTCGGCACATAAATCGGGTCACCAAACCTTAACGGTATATGGGCGAATGGTAATGATATCTGATATTTATCCCAGGAATCTACTTCAAATCTGAAATTTGCATCACCAAATACCGGAATTATGGGTTTTCCTGACATCTGGGCTATCCTTATAATTCCTTCCTTAACCTCGAAGCCCGGCCCCTTGGGCCCATCAACCGTATAAGCAATATTTTTACCATCTTTAAGTGCTTTTAGTATTTCTCTTGTGGCTTTCATTCCTCCTCTGCCCTGAGAACCCCTGATCGTAGAAAATCCCAGGCTTTCCACAACCCGTGCAATTATTTCTCCGTCATTACTTTGGCTTATAAGTATGTTTAATTTCTTTCTTGGAATGATACCACCCAGATTAAATTGCCAGCCGTGCCATATTGCGTATATTGCTGGAGTAATTTCAGGTTTAAAATTATGATGTTTATATTTCCAGGTAAACAATAAAATTTTTTGTACTATTGAACCTATAAAAGAAATTACTGAAATTTTAAAATTTTCTTTTGGACTTCTCATTTTAAACGATCGTTTATAATCCTTGCTACTTCCTGTGAGGCAACTTTATCGCCAAGTTTATTCCTGATTTGCCCCAAATCCTGTATCATTTTATTTCTTTTAGTTTCATTATGCAGAAGGGAAAGAACTTCATTGGCAATGAGATCAGGTTTTGCCCTATGCTGTATGAACTCTTTAACTATTTCTTTATCTGCAATTATATTGGGCAGCGCCACAAACTTTATATACCTTATTAAAAGGTAGACCAGGTAAGCTATATAGGGGCCCTTATAACTTATTACAACCGGAGTATTATACAGCGCAGCTTCCAGTGAGATAGTGCCAGATGCTGCGATAACAACATCAGAATTTGCCAGAAGAGCGTGGTTCTGATTTTTTAGTACTTTTATTTCTGCATTACTAATATTTTCAATATGTTTATTTATTAATTTATCATCAAGATTTGGCGCCTGTGCTATACAGAACTGCACTTTCTTGGAATGCCGGGTTATTTCGCGCATAGAATCTAAAAATATCGGCATTAGGTTATTAATTTCCATTTTCCTGCTGCCGGGAAATATGCCAACAATTTTCCGATAAGGATCAAGATTATTTTGTTTTATAAAATCCTCTTTATCACAACATTGAGGAAGCTGTGAAATCAACGGATGGCCTACATATTCTGCATCAACGTCTTTTTCTTTGTAAATTTTCTCTTCAAATGGCAGTATAAGCATCATTTTTGAAATATATTTCTTAACTGTGTTTATTCTACCTTTTCTCGTAGCCCACACCTGCGGGGAAATATAGTAAAAAATCTCTATACCGCGCTTTTTAAGCTCTTTTGCCATCCTGAGATTAAAGCCGCCATAGTCTATAAGCAGTACCAGGTCGGGTTTATACTCATCTTTTAGATAATCTACAAGCTTTTTTCCTAATTTAATATGAGAAAATATGCTTTTTATTGCATCAAGCCCCACAACCGCCATTTTACTGTGGTCACTAAATAATTTTACACCTTCTGCTTCAAGATTTTTTCCGCCTACTGCCTCAATCTGGACATTTGGATTTAATTTTTTCAGTTCCTTTACTATAAAAGAGGCATGTACATCGCCAGAATGCTCGCCGGTTATTATAAATAGTTTCTTATTTGCTGTCATTAACTTATACCGCCACAAATATCATATTATTCTTATTTACAAAATCAATCATTTTATCAATTTCAACTGCAAAAGTTTCACCTGCTTCAATAGCCAGAACAGTTGCACCATATTTTTTCATTGTTTGTAAAGTCCTCATTCCAACAGCGGGCATGTCAAACCTTCTATCCTGATTTGGCTTACTGACCTTTACCACTGTTGCTTTGCCGTCGCCCATTTTGCAGCCTCTTTCTATGGTTTTGTCAGTGCCTTCTATTGTTTCTACAGCAAGGATCATTTTGTTTTGTGCTACAACAGACTGCCCCAAATCAAGCCTTCCTATTTCCTTAGCTATCTGAAAGCCATATTCAATATCTGCCCACTGACTTTCATCAGGTTGTTTCGCTCCTATTATGCCTTTTTTAGGGAAAAAATCTTTTAGAAATAATGTCTGGTCAAGAACGCTGATCCCCTCTTTTGCAAGATCGTCAATTACGTAGAGCATTACAGCATCGTCATTCAGACGTGTAGCTTCTTTTATCATTCTTACAGCTCTGGAATCTAGTCTGGGATTTCTAAAAAGCAGGCCTTTGCTTACTTTTCCAATAAATGTAATCTGGTTAACGCCTTCACCCTTCATTAAATCAATTGCCTTTTGTACCTCACCAGGGCCGCAGGTAAAAACCTTTTTGCTGTATTTTTCCAGTAGTTTTCTATTATCTGGCGAATAGGAAATTGTAAAGACATCAAAACCTTGCGCCTGCGCACTCTGTGCATGCTTTACAGGCAGCTCTCCGTCTCCGGCTATTAGTCCTATAGTTTTTGATAAAATTGTGTCCATTTTAATAGATTATACACAAACCGATAAAAAAAGAAGCAGTTTTTATTATTTTATTAGATTATGCATGGCCTATTGTACGATTATCGTGCCATCTTAAAACTTCTTCTGCTTCACTGCCAGGGTCTAAGTGATCTATTTTCATTCCTGTGCACTCTTGCATTAAATTATGATCACATATAAGGCAATTACCAGTAATCTTCTTCTTTAATTCTAATTCTTCCTGCTCTGCAAGCATCTCATTATCCTCATAAGATGTTATATATATTGCATCACCGACATCTTCTTTTATAAAACATTCATTTGTCTCTTCGTCATTAAATAAGTCATTTAGAGGACATTCTTCTTGACATTTGTAGCCTGTTAACCTCAACGTCCCAAATGAAACGTTTTTTCCCGCTGAATTGATGGTATTAATCATATAGTTTCCTCTTTATATAATTTATTAGACACATCAATATAAAACCCATAAAAATAAAAGTTGACAAAAATAACCAACAATAATAAATAATTTTTACATTTGACTTAAAAAATCTTCATGATAAATTTATAATTACTGGCCACAGACAGTAGGCGGGGAAACCCTTAATATCCTACCGAGGTCAAAATAAGGTAAAACTATTACCTATTTGATGTTCTGTGGTTATTCACAGAACTTTTTCGTTATTAACGGAGGCTAAAAAATTGGCAACAAAAGCTTATAAACAAGAAAAAATTCAAGAAATCAGAGAAACCGCATCAAAGGCTAAAGTTGCGATAGTAAGTGATTATAGAGGCTTAACTGTATTTGAAATCACAGATCTAAGAAGAAGACTTCAGGCAGAAAAAGGTGATTATACCGTAATTAAGAATACGTTAGCCAAAATAGCATTTAAAGGCACAGGGTTAGAAGGAATTGAAGAATTCTTAAAAGGACCGTCAGCTATTGCATTCGGATTCGAAGATCAGGTTTCACCCGCAAAAGTACTCACAAAATTCATTAAAGAAAAGAAGAAAACCGAAATCAGAGGCGGAATTCTTGATGGTAGAGCTTTAAGCAGTGACCAGGTTCGTGATCTTTCAAACCTGCCAAGCAAAGAAGAACTCTATGCGAAGATGTTAGGAAGCATAAGTTCACCTGCAAGCGGCATTGTATATGCTGTTAATGGTGTAATGCAAAAATTAGTAATAGCAATGGAAGAAGTAAGAAAACAAAAGGAGAAGTAAAAAATGCCAGTAGTAGAAGAAATTCTTGAAAAGATACAAAATTTAACACTATTAGAAGCAGCAGATTTAGTTAAAAAAATGGAAGAAAAATTTGGCGTTTCTGCAGCACCTGTCGCAATGGCAGTTGCAGGCGCAGCACCAGCTGCAGGCGGCGAAGAAGTTGAAGAAGTGACCGAATTTAACGTAATTCTTGACAATGTGGGCGCTAACAAAATTAACGTTCTTAAGGAAGTACGTGCTATCACAGGGCTAGGACTTAAAGAAGCAAAGGATTTAGTTGATAATGTACCACAACCTGTTAAAGAAGGGATCAAAAAAGAAGAAGCTGCTGACATCAAAGCAAAACTTGAAGCCGCAGGTGCTACAGTTACAGTTAAGTAAATGCAATAATTTTTTTGATATATAATTTTAGTTAGGAACTTGAAAAACTAAATTTTCAAGTTCTTGACTAATTCTTGACTATCATATTTTTTGCTATACGATTATACTGACTTATTTTTTATATATATTTTATTAGACGAGGTAAATAATGGCTAAAAAATACAGTGAGCGTGTTATACCATCAGGGTTAAGAGCATCACGACTGGATCAAATGCCTGATTTGACTGAAATTCAGAAAAAGTCATTTGAATGGTTTTTAAAAGAAGGTTTAAAAGAAGAGCTACTTGCATTTTCACCGATAAAAGACTATACGGGCAGGCTAGAACTTCATTTTTTACCTACTTACAGGTTTGATGACCCTAAATATACAATCGAAGAAGCTAGATTGCACGATGCAAGCTATACTAAAAAATTATACATTTTAATGAGGCTTGTTAACCGTGATACCGGGGAAATTAAAGAACAAGAAGTCTACATTGGCGATATTCCAATGATGACAGACAGAGGAACATTTGTAGTTAACGGTGCGGAAAGAGTTATCGTCAGCCAGATAGTCCGTTCTCCTGGTATTTATTACAAAAGAGAAATTGCTCCAACAGGAAAACGTCTCTATAATGCAACTTTAATTCCAAACAGAGGCGCATGGTTAAAAATAGAAACAGATATTAATGATGTTATCTATGTAAAAATTGATAAAAACAGAAAAATTCTTGTAACAGCCTTCCTTAAAGCACTGGGAATCGGTATTTCTGAAATGACATCAATGTTCAGACACAGCGAATTCCTTAAGAAAACCTTTGATAAGGATGCTACAGAAACATCAGATGAGGCATTAATAGAAGTTTACAAGAAATTAAGACCTGGAGATCCTGCCAGCGCAAGCGGCGGAAAATCAATTATCGACAGCAGGTTCTTTGATGACAAGAGATATGACCTTGGAAGAGTAGGACGCTACAAATTAAATAAAAAACTAGGTCTTAACCTTCCTGAAACAAAGAGAACACTGACTGTCCAGGACATTACAGCATCTGTAGAATACCTTATTAACCTTACATACGATGAAGGATTTGTGGATGACATAGATCACCTCGGGAACAGACGTATCAGGTCAGTTGGTGAGCTGCTGCAAAACCAGTTCAGAATCGGCTTAACAAGGCTGGAAAGAATTGTAAGGGAAAGAATGACACTTCAGGATGCTGAAACTCTTACTCCAATCAACCTTTTAAATACAAAACCTTTAATTGCCGCAATCAAGGAATTCTTTGGTTCATCACAGTTATCACAGTTCATGGACCAGACCAACCCGCTTGCGGAATTAACACATAAAAGAAGGTTATCAGCTTTAGGGCCTGGTGGTCTTGCAAGAGAAAGAGCAGGATTTGCAGTTCGTGACATTCACCCTAGCCATTACGGACGTATATGTCCTGTAGAAACACCTGAAGGTCCGAACGCAGGTCTTATCGGCAGCTTAAGTACATATGCAAGAGTAAATGAATATGGATTTATTGAGACTCCATACTACGTAGTTAAAGATGGTATGGTTACAGATGAAATCCACTACTTAAGCGCTGATGAAGAAGATAACTTCCGTGTAGCTCCTGGTGACGTGCCATTCAATGATAATGGAAAAATAACCGTTGAAATGGTGCCTATTCGTTACAGAAGCGAATTTACACTTACAGAAGCAAGTAAAGTTGACTATGTTGGTGTATCGCCAATACAGATAGTATCAGTCGGAACCTCATTAATTCCATTCCTGGAACACGACGATGCTAACAGGGCTCTGATGGGTTCAAACATGCAACGTCAGGCAGTACCGCTTATGGTAACTACCAGACCTGTAGTAGGCACAGGTTTAGAAAAAAGGTCTGCAAGAGACTCAGGAATGGTTATTCTTGCAGAACAGGACGGCGTAATTGAATATGTGTCCGGCGATGAAATAAGAATAAAAGATGATGCAGGAAAACTCCATAAATATACTCTTATGAAATTTATAAGAAGTAACCAGGATACCTGCTTAAACCAGAAACCTATTGTAGATCTGGGTGATAAAGTTAAAAAAGGCCATCCGCTAGCTGATGGCGCTTCCACAAATATGGGAGAGCTGGCTCTTGGAAAGAACGTGCTTGTTGCGTTTATGCCATGGGAAGGCTACAACTACGAAGATGCTATACTTATAAGCGACAGGCTTGTCCATGACGACGTATTCACAAGTATTCACATTGAAAAGCTTGAAATAGACGTAAGAACCACAAAATTAGGCCCTGAAGAAATAACCAGGGAAATACCTAACGTAAGTGAAGACAGCCTCAGACACCTTGATGAAAGAGGAATAGTAAGGATAGGTGCCAGGGTTTATGCTGACGACATCCTTGTTGGTAAAATTACACCAAAAGGTGAATCCGAACACCCGCCTGAAGAAAAACTCTTGAGAGCTATATTTGCTGAAAAGGCAAGGGATGTAAAAGATAACAGCCTTCGTGTTCCTCATGGGGAGGGCGGACGTGTTATAGACGTTAAAGTCTTTGACAGGGAAAAAGGTGATGAACTCCCACCTGGAGCAAATACAGTAATCAGGGTCTATATTGCACAAAAACGTAAAATCAGTGTTGGCGATAAAATGGCAGGAAGACACGGAAACAAAGGTATTATTTCCAAAGTTCTTCCAAAAGAAGATATGCCATTCCTTCCTGACGGTACAGCAGTTGATATAGTACTCAACCCTCTGGGAGTACCGAGCCGTATGAACGTAGGTCAAACATATGAAACACTGCTTGGTATGGCTTCATATTTAACAGGAAATTACTATGAGATTCCTCCATTTGATGAAAGAAGCGGAGAAGAAGCTTCTAAAAAAAGCACAACTAATGAAATGATGACAGGAATCAACAAAACAGGTTATAACTGGGTGCTTCCTACAGGAAAAGTAACACTCTACGATGGCAGAACCGGTGAAGCATTTGATAATCCGGTTTCTGTGGGGCTTGCATATATAATGAAGCTTGTTCACCTAGTTGATGATAAAATTCACGCCAGAAGCACAGGCCCATACAGTCTTGTCACACAGCAGCCTCTTGGAGGAAAAGCTCAGTTTGGCGGTCAGCGTTTTGGAGAAATGGAAGTGTGGGCGCTTGAAGCATACGGCGCAGCATATACACTCCAGGAAATGTTAACCACCAAGTCCGATGATGTAAACGGTCGTAGCAGGGCTTATGAATCTATAGTAAAAGGTGAAAACCTGCAAAGACCGGGCATACCTGAGTCATTTAAAGTTCTTGTCCGAGAACTGCAAAGTATCGGACTCGATATTACAGTGGCAAAACGTGGCGGACTCGAAGTTGACCTTATGAGTGATACTGATGAGATCAAAAAAGCAGTGCCAAAACGTACACTGAGTGATGTTGATTCAGAACTTTTGAATATAAATTTCTTCCAAACACCAGGAAGTATATCAGAATAGCGCAATAGCCGAATAATTCAGAATAGGAGTAATAAAATTGTCTACAAGCATTGATTATTTTGACTATATAAAAATAGGCATAGCTTCATCCGATAGGATTTTAAAATGGTCTTTCGGGGAAGTTACCAAGCCGGAAACAATTAACTACCGTACATTAAAACCTGAACGTGACGGTTTATTCTGTGAAAAGATTTTTGGACCGTCAAAAGATTGGGAATGCTACTGCGGTAAGTACAAAAGAGTAAGACATAAAGGTATTGTGTGCGAACGCTGCGGTGTAGAAGTCACTGACAGCAAGGTAAGACGTCACAGAATGGGACATATTAACCTTGCAGCACCTGTATCACACATATGGTTCCTAAAAGGAATTCCAAGCTATCTTGGATTATTACTTGATGTTACATTAAGAGACCTTGAACAGGTTATTTATTTTAACAGCTACATAGTTCTTGAGCAGGGTGAGTCTAACTATAAAAAAGGACAGCTGCTCTCTGAAGAAGAATACGAAGATTATGTAATGGAAAATGAAGAATCAAAATTAGAAGTTGGAATTGGTGCAGAAGCAATCAAAAAACTACTTTCAGAGATTGATTTAACCCAAATGATAGAATCTTTAAGGAACGAGCTTGCACATGCAGGAAGTTCCGTACAAAAGAAAGCTAAAATAATAAAAAGATTAAGACTTGTTGAATCACTGGTAACAAGTAATACAGATCCAACTTCCATGATTATGGATGTATTGCCCGTAACTCCGCCTGACCTGCGTCCAATGGTACAGCTTGATGGCGGAAGATTCGCCACAAGTGACCTTAACGACTTGTATAGAAGGGTTATTAACAGAAATAACCGTTTAATGCGTCTTATTGAAATGGGTGCACCAGAAATCATTGTTAGAAACGAAAAAAGAATGCTGCAGGAAGCTGTTGATGCATTAATAGACAATGGAAGAAGGGGCAGAACCGTTATAGGCCCAAATAACAGACCTCTTAAGTCATTAAGCAATATTATTGAAGGTAAACAGGGACGATTCAGACAGAACCTTCTCGGCAAAAGGGTTGACTACTCAGGAAGAAGCGTTATTGTAGTCGGTCCTCAACTTAAGCTGCATCAGTGCGGCTTACCAAAAGAGATGGCTGTAGAACTGTTTAAACCTTTCGTAGTAAATAAACTAATTGAAAGAGGCATAGTACAGAACATAAAATCAGCTAAGAAGAAGATTGAACGCTCAGAAAACGTTGTTTGGGATGTTCTGGAAGAAGTAATTGAAGGCCATCCGCTATTATTAAACCGTGCTCCGACCCTTCACAGACTTGGTATTCAGGCATTTGAGCCTGTACTGGTAGAAGGTAGAGCAATTCAACTTCATCCATTAGTTTGCTCAGCATTTAACGCAGACTTTGACGGTGACCAGATGGCTGTTCACGTACCTTTATCAATAGAAGCGCAAACAGAAGCCAGAATGCTTATGCTTGCGCCAAACAATATACTGTTGCCTGCAACAGGAAAACCTGTTATAACACCTACGCAAGACATGGTTCTGGGTATTTACTACCTTACACTTGATGTACAGTCAGATAAAGATAATGAAAAGAGCTTTCTTAACTTTGATGATGTAATTACCGCCTTTGAAGCCCGTATTATTAAGCTTCATACAAAGGTTTTAGTCAAAGAAGCTAACGGCGAAAAAATAGTTACCACCCCTGGCAGAATTATATTTAACCAGGTTGTACGAGAAGCTATAAACGACCCGAAAAAATCAGTTGATTATATAAATAAAGTTATGGATAAAAAAGCTCTTAACAGACTTTTATCCCAGGTATACAGTGAATATGGAACGTCAAAAACAGCCTCCCTTGCAGACAGGCTTAAAAACCTGGGCTTTAAGTATGCAACAAAAGCTGGAACAACTATATCAATTGACGATCTTGATGTTCCAGAAGTGAAAAAAGCGCTGCTTAAAAATGCAGAAGATGAAATTGATAAATCCATGCATCGCTACCTCAAAGGTGAAATCACTGAGGTAGAAAGATATACAAAAGTTATCGATACCTGGAGTGAAACTACTGAGAAACTTACACAAAGCGTAGTTGATAACTTCAGTAGAACTAACCCCGTGTATATGATGGCGTTCTCCGGCGCAAGAGGTAATATAAGTCAGGTAAGTCAGCTTGTTGGTATGCGTGGCTTGATGGCTGATGCGCAGGGACAGATCATTGACCTTCCTATTAAATCAAACTTTACCGAAGGTTTAAGCGTAACAGAATATATCATCTCCAGTTACGGTGCAAGGAAAGGTCTTGTTGATACAGCACTTAAAACTGCTGACTCAGGATACCTTACCAGAAGACTGGTTGATGTAGGCCAGGACGTAATAATTTCTCAAAATGACTGCGGAACTGAAAGAGGCATCGAAATCGAAGCTATTTTAGACTCCGACAAGGAAATTGTGTCACTTGGCGAAAGACTAATAGGAAGAACTATTGTAGAAGATGTCAAGGATAAGGATGGAAAGATGGTAATTCCTAAATTTACTACTTTATCCAACCCCGAAGTAGCAATTATAAATGAGCTTGGCATAAAGAAAATAAAAATACGTTCGCCATTAACCTGCGCAACAGAGCATGGAATATGCCAGTCGTGCTATGGATGGTCATTAACAAATAATAAACCAGTTGATGTGGGCGAAGCAATCGGAATTATAGCTGCACAGAGTATTGGTGAACCAGGAACACAGCTCACCATGAGAACATTCCACACCGGTGGAGTATTCCGTGGTTCAGGCAGTATGCGTCAGGTAAAAGCTAAATCCGGCGGCAAAGTTGTGACTGAATTAGCTACACGTGAATTAAGAACGAGACACGGAGATAACGTTAAAGTAAGCTCCAGGGAAAACAAGCTGGAAATTGAAGATAGTACCGGCAAAAAACAATCATATAACATACCTTACGGAGCAACTTTATTTGTTAATAAAGGTGATGAGGTCAAAAAAGGTGATGTAATCGCTGAATTTGAACCAGTATCACGTGACAGCTCAGGAAGACTTACTGAAAAAGCAACCAAGGATATAACGTCTGATATTGGCGGCAAAATAATGTTCGAAGGCTTTAGCGTTGACGAAAAACGTGACAGGCAAGGAAATATTAGTAGAACTGCCAACAAAGGCGGTAGAATGTGGGTACTTTCAGGTGATGTCTATGGATTGCCCGGAAGCTCCACGATCCTTGTAGATAATGAACAGGAAGTAAAAGCCGGTGATGTTCTTGCTGAAACAATTACAGTAAGTGAACATGGCGGCGAAGTTAGGATTCCTGACGACCTTATAATGGAAGAAATTACCTCAAAAGGTAAGAAAATAAAGAAAATAGTTGGTGGTAAAGAAATTACTATCGTTATTGCCTCTTTAACTCCTAAGAACGCTGTTTTTGAAACAACCAAGAAAGAACAGCTCTGGAAAGTAGAAGGTGAAGATGAAATCCATATCGTAAAATCACCGGTAGATACCATTGTTGAAAACGGTATGGTTATATCAGAACTTATCGAAGAGGAAAACAGAGTCCCTTCAAGCGGAGAAATCCGGTATGATGGCGTGGAAGTTGATGAAAACCAGGTAATTACCAAACCGGGTAAAATTATATTCATACCTGAAGAAATTCATCAAATAAGCAAGGACTCTACACTTAAAATGGTGGAATCCGGTACCTTCGTAACAGCGGGCACTGAAGTTGTTAAAGACGTGGTGACCCATATCGACGGTATTGTAGAAATTAAAGAATACAACGACATAATTCAAGAAGTTATAATCAGACCTGGCGAAGTTATTAAGGTTAATGATATTAATACTTTGAAAGTGGAAGACGGTGAAATAGTCCAGGAAGGAACTGAAGTAGCACCCGGAGTTTTTGCCCCGCAAAAAAGTATCGTAAACATAATAACCCCGGGTATTGAACTGGAAAAAGATCTTGTGATAGGTGAAGATGAAATTGACATAGAACTTGACCAGGAACTTGAAATAAAATCAGCCGAAGTTCTAATAAGGCCTATTCAGGAGTATGAAATCCATCCTCGTGACGTAAAAATTAAGTTTGAGTCAACAGAAACCGATCTTATAAAACTGGTTCCTGTAACCCAGATTCAATACAGGGATGGAGCAAGAATACGCCACCTCGAAGGCGCAAACCTGACCAGAACAAGTCTTGTATTACAAATGGAAGGCTATCTGAGTCATCTTAAAGGACTGGTTGAACTGTATCCTAAAGATGGCGAGCCTGAAGATCAGAATCTTAAAGTAGTTGTTCTTGAAAACCTTATTGTAAGAAGGGAAACAGAGGCAGCTTCAAGAGAAAAAGCTTCACTTCAGACAGAACTTCTTGTAAAATCCGGCCAGGTAATAGAACCGAAAACACCTATTTCAAAAACCCAGGTTCTTACACGAAATGACGCTAAAGTCAGCCTGAAAAAGTCTGAAGATAAAGAAGTAAGAAGACTTCTTCTTGTTTCTCCTGAATCTAAACAGACAGTAACCCTTAAAACAGCACCAATAATAAAAGAAGGTGACTTTATAAGCGTGGATCAGGTTATTTCTGCAAGCGGAGAAAAAACTAAAATTTCCGGCAAGATAACTAAAATCAAGAAAAATGACGTGGAAGTCCACCTTGCACGGCCATACCTCTTAAGCGTAGGAACTCAGCTTCAGGTTGAAAATGAGGGTCTCGTACAACGCGGCGACCTTCTTGCGACCCTCGTGTTTGAACGTCAGAAAACAGGTGACATTGTTCAGGGTCTTCCAAGAGTTGAAGAGCTTCTTGAAGCCAGAAAGCCTAAAGAAAGCGCAATTCTAGCTGAAGACAGTGGCGAGGCCGAAATTGAGTATGATGAAGAAGTGGCAAAGCTGTTACTTGTAACAGAATCAGGCCGCACTGAAATAAAAATACCTCTTGATTCCAACATAATGGTATCTGATAAGCAGAAAATCACTAAAGGCCAGGCCCTGACAAGCGGCCCCTTGAATCCGCACGATATTATCAGATTGAGTGGAATCGATACGGTTCAAAAATACCTTGTTGATGAAGTCCAGAGGGTTTACAGATCTCAGGGCGTAGAAATTGCTGATAAACACGTTGAAGTGGTTGTAAGGCAAATGACCAAGAAGGTAAAAATTGAGGATTCAGGTGATACTAAACTGTTACCTGGAGAATTAACAGAAAGCAAACTGGTTGATATAGAAAATGATAAAGCTAAGGAAATAGGCGGCGCTCCGGCAACTCATTATCCGGTACTTCTGGGTATAACCAAAGCTTCATTGAACACCGAAAGCTTTATTTCAGCCGCAAGCTTTCAGGAAACAACAAGAGTTCTGACAGAAGCTGCTGTTGAAGGAAAGAAAGACCAGTTAAGAGGCCTGAAGGAAAACGTAATTATTGGTAGATTGATACCGGCTGGAACCGGGTACTACCATCTTACCAATACTACTGAGGACAGAGAGGAAGAAGAAAGAAAAAGAAGACTCTCTAAATCAGGAGCAAGAAAACCTTCAGCTATCCTTGAAGAAATAGAAGGTATGTTCGGTTCTCCGGAATTTGCTACGGAAAGCGATTTCAA
>MFRL01000077.1 GCA_001784565.1 Candidatus Melainabacteria bacterium GWF2_37_15 | reverse complement strand
CATCGTTTGGAAAATACTAAAATACTAATTTATTTTAAAAATCGATAGAAATATCTAACCTACCTGCTACCTGCTTTACGGAAAAACTTGCATCAGAAGTTTAGATTAAAGATAAATTACCTAAGGCTATGCTAAAATATATTGGGGAGATATAATGGCTCAATGGCTAACTATAAAACTCAGGCAATAAACTTAAAAACTTACAACCTCGGAGAAGCAGATAAAATTGTCGTCATCTATTCCAGGGACCATGGCATTATAAAATGCGTTGCTAAAGGAATTAAAAAACCAGCAAGTAAACTCGGCGGCAGAATGCAGGTATTTAACGCAAATAACCTGATGCTCGCAGACGGAAGAAACCTCGACATAGTATGCCAGGCGGAAAGTATAGAAAACTTCAGCAAAATCAGGGAAGATTTAACGCGGCTTTCTTATGCCTTTTACTGCATTGAACTGGTTAACCTTTTTGGAACAGATAACGACCCTAACAGCAAAAATATTTACGATATTTTGTTTGAAACACTGAAGAATATATCCATTTTCACTCAAGTTGAGGAAATCCTATGGGCTGTAATGAGGTTTAAATTAAAACTTGCACAGTACCTGGGATATGAGGTGGAGCTCGAACACTGCGCAAAATGCAATTGCGAGGAGCAGGAATTTAGCACTTACCATTACTTTTCTGCTGAGGCGGGCGGAGTCGTATGTAACGAATGCGGCAATATTTCAAATAAATCTTTTGAGATCGACAAGCGCTATATAAAACTATTCAAAGATGCGATAAACTATGATTTCCCATTTGAAAAAGAACACACTGACAAAATGCTGTTATTCTCCAGTTTTAATATACTCAAGGAATTTATTTCTCACAGGTCAGATAAAAAACTTAAAACACCGGATATAATTGAAATTTTATGTTAAAAAACACTAACTACATTATAAAGTTTTATTAAAATTATATATAAAATTGTTCATTTTATTTCTTCATATGCATTAATAAATTAAAGTTATTTAATAAAAAGGAAGCTGGTAATGAATAATACCCAATTTTCACCTCTAGGTTTTGGAATTAATTATAGTGACGCAGTTTGTAAACTAAAAACATTAAAATCTACTATTGAAAAGATAGCGGATGATCCTGGAATCTCCAAGCGAATAGGCGAAATAGAAGCCAAGGGTATTGGGATTAATATTCATACTACTCCTACTACTCCTACTCCTGCTGGAAGTAATAGGTATCTTGTACAAGCAAGTGTGGGGTGGGAAGGGTTTTCGCCTTCGAAATTAAAGCCCGAATGTTATAATCCTGACATGAAACCTCCTACAAGAGAAAGATTTGCAGAACGCCTGCTGAAAAAAATTATAGAAGAAGGAGAAAAGATGGCTTCCAGACTAAAAATAGTAAAGCCTAAAGATGCTCCTGCTCCTAAACCTATAAAAGCCAAAGAAGCTCAAATACCTTCTCCACCTATAACAACTCGCAAATCACAGGACAACAAACCAACAACCCCAGTTTCAGAAAAACCCGACGAATTAAAAAAATTCGAAGAAAATTTAAGAAAAGAATTAAATAACTGGCAATTTGAAAAGGATAAACAAGCAGCGGGTTTATTTGATGTCCTGCAGGATTTCTTTTAGTAGCTAATCAGGTATTTTCCTTATTATTGTTTTAAAGGTATGCTGATAATATGCCATTATTTGAAACATCTAAAATATACCTGTCAGTCAGCAGTGAAGGATTCGGTCACTCCAGCAGGGCACTAGCTATTGCAGAAGAATTTGCCAAAAATGAAATAATAATAGGCACATACAGTTACGCGCTGGACAGGTGTAAAAATAAAGGTTTTAACTGCGCTGAACTCCCACAGGAACTAAGCCTCGTCGGCGAAAAAGGCGCCTTTGACGTAAAAAAAACCATAATTAAAAATCATGCGTGGGCACTAAATTTCAACGATATTGTAAATAGTGAAATTAATATTATTAAGGAAAACGGGGCATCCTGCGTTGTGGCTGATGGGAGAATGGCGCCTGTTATGGCTGCTGATAAATTGAGCCTGCCCTGCGTTGTTATTACTAACCAGAGTGCATTTTACCCGTTTTTTGAAAAAGATTCCGCATTAATAAGAGTTTTTGGCAAGTCTTTTGACTGGATAATGAAAACATGGATGAGCTCCGCTGAAGAAATAATGATCCCTGACTTCCCTCCGCCATACACGGTCTGCCTTGACAGCCTCAGCAGGAACTTCAAGGTTATGAAACGTACAAGATTTGTAGGGCCGCTGGTATGCTTTGATGCTAACAATATTGAAGCCATTGAAAAACCTTCAGATAAATACATTGTGGTAACATTAGGCGGACATGCCTATAGAAAACCCCTGTTTGACAATGTTCTGGAAACTGCAAAAATACTTAAAGATTACCATTTTGACGTATTCTGCAACTTTGAAAGTAATGAAATTCCGGATAATGTAAGAATACTTAACCGTATAGCAAGTGTTGCTCCATACATGAATGCTGCTGACCTTGTCATTACGCAGGCTGGACACAGTACAGCAATGGAGCTTTTAACCCTCGGAAAACCTTCCGTAATAATTCCCGATTCTAAACAAGCTGAACAGGAAAATAATGCTGCCAGAATGGAGGCATTAAAAACAGCTGTAAAGCTTGAATACGAAGAATTTTTACCAATTAAGCTGGCAGAAAGCGTTAAAAAAGTAATGAACGAACCTGTTTATAGCGAAAATGCACAGAAATTTAAGGTAATGGCTCAAGAAATACAGGGCAGTAAAAATGCTGCAGAAGTAATAAGGGAATATTCTGCAAGATTGCAATGTTACTAAGGATTAGTATAAAATATGATGAATAGTAAAAAGACAAGGATAAGGTAAAATGAGGGATAGGCTGGCTTTAGCAACATTATTAATCCTTTCCTGGATTATATTATTTATCTTTCAGAAATATCTTCCTATACAATCAGCAGTATACATACTTTTTGGCTTCATAACTTTTTATATTTTCCTCATAGAAACTGCCCAGTCCCATCAGCGAAGAAAAATCAAAAAACTTATAAAACAGGGTATGTATAAAGGTAAATTTACAAATGAGCTTAACTATGAACCGTTCGTAAGCATAGTTATTCCTGCACACAATGAAGAAAACGTCATAAAAGACACTATAAAAAACATCTTGCAGGTGGATTATGGTAATTTTGAGATAATCGTGGCAGATGACAGAAGTACAGACCGCACAATCGAGATAATAAAGACCATAAGCAATGAACACCCGGAGGTAAGTTATCATACAAGGGAAAAAGACTCATTCCCCGGAAAATCAGCCGTATTAAATGAGATATTACCAACAACAAAAGGAGAAGTAATATGTGTATTTGATGCGGATGCCCGGATAGATCCTGATTTTTTGAAAAATATTCTTCCATACCTTGCTGACAAAGAAACCGGAGCTGTTCAGGCAAGAAAAGTAATTATAAACAGAGACACAAATCTATTAACAAGATGCCAGGATAATGAATACATCCTCGATACCCACTTCCAGGCAGGCAGGGATTCGATCAAGGGAGCGGTGGAGCTGCGTGGTAACGGCCAGATTATTAAAAGAGAAGCCCTTGACGACATTGGGGGCTGGAATAACTACACCCTGACAGATGACCTTGATTTATCCACACGCCTTCATTTAAAAGGGTGGGATGTCAGGTTTGCTGAAGATGTTGAAGTTTATGAAGAAGGTATAATTAGGATTATGCCGCTTTTAAGACAGCGGAGAAGATGGATAGAAGGCAGCATAAGAAGATACCTTGACTACTTTAACGAAATACTCTTTTCTCCAAATGTATCCCTCAGGGTCAGCCTGGATATGTTTGCGTACTTAGCTGAATTCGCATTGCCTGTATGGCTTGTATCCGAATATTTTATCCAGGGAATCAGATTTGTTAAAGGAGTAGAGGACAATTTTCTATATACGCTCTCTATAGCGCCTGCACTGTGCTTTTTCTTTGTATTCGGGCTTATTTTCAGCATCAGGAAATATAAAGAATTTGAAATACGGGAAACCCTTAAACAAAGCATACAAACCGGCATTTATATGGTGCTGATCTGGGTACCTATAGTCTGTTACATTGTTTTTAAGATTATTCTAATGAAAAAAAATCTGGACTGGGGTAAAACTGCCCATGGAGTACCAATTTCCAGGATTCAGGAAGAAATTCCTAATAGTAATTAATCAAAACCTTGTCCACGGTAGGGAAAGTTACACCGTCAGTAGATTGTAAATCCATAGCTAAATCAAAGGTACCCGCAGCTAAATCACACCCTTTTACCCAGTTCTGTATCTCTGTAGCTGTGTTAGAAGTGCTAAAATCAAGAGCAGCAGCTTCCGATTCACAGACGCTTGTCATTTTCTTCCACGTAGTCCGTCCATCAAATGATACCAGCCACTTGACTGGACTGTTAGCATCTGAAGTCTGGGTGATAACTACACTAAGCACCTTAGTTGCTCCGGCAACCTGATTTGTATTTGTAGTAGTGACGTACGATGCAGCAGCGCCACTAGTATCTGGCGTTATGGCACAAGTGTGTGAGAATCCAACTCCTATAAAAGAATTGTCTAGGCCTCCTTGGACAAGAACAGGTAATCCTGATTCATGAACACTTACAGTATCACCTAATTGACCAAAATCACCATCTCCCCAACAGTATGCATCATTTGTTGTTATTTCTACTGCGCAGGTGTGTGAGACTGTTAAAAAATTTCCTGTATCTAAAGAAGAAAATTGGTGATTATTTTGAACAGCAACTGGTAATCCTTCTGCATGAGCATTTGTATTATTATCACCTAATTGCCCAGATCCACCACTACCCCAACAGTACGCAAGATTTGTATTTGCTTCTATGCCGCAGGTATAATCAGCTCCTGCAGATATAGAAGAAAAGTCGTGTCCACCACCGACAGAAACAGGTGTTCCTTCTGAATGACCATTTTCATTATTATCGCCTAATCTGCCATCGTCACCAAGACCCCAGCAGTATGCATCATTTGTTCCTACTTCTATTGCACAAGTGTGACTATTTCCTGCAGATATAGAAAAAAAGTCGTGTCCATCAACCTTATAAGGTAACTTTTGGAAATGAGCAGTTGTATTACCATCACCTAACCTGCCATTAACACCCCGCCCCCAACAGTATGCATCATTTGTTGTTACTTCTATTCCACAGGTATGAAATTCTCCTGGAGATATAGAAGAAAACTTTTTACTTCCCTGAACAAGGTAAGGTGTAGCCTGCGACGCAGCCGCTCCATCATTATCACCTAATTTCTCATCTGCACTACTCCCCCAACAATATGCATCATTTGTTGTTAATTCTATTCCGCAGGTGTGACTAACTCCTGCTGCTACAAAAGAAAACTTTTTGTTTCCCTGAACAAGAGTAGGTGCTCCTACTTCATGACCACCTCCAATATTATCGCCTAATTTGCCATCAGAACCATTACCCCAGCAGTAAGCATCATTTGTTCCCTGTTCTATGCCACAGCCATAATCATTTCCTAAAGATATATAAGAGAAAGTTATATCCCCATGAACAATAGCAGGTACTGCTACATCATGAGTACTCAAATTTTCATCACCTAATTCGCCAAATTCACCCCGCCCCCAGCAATAAGCGTCGCCGTATGTGACATCAGTCTGTTCCAGTAGTGTCACCACTCCATCGTTAAACGTAGTGCCAGTTATTGCGTTTTCTTCGGTGAAATCATCACGCTCATATCGATTAAAATTATAAATCTTCTGTGACAATATCTTGCAGGCAATGCTGTTTGGGTAAGCAGTACATGCGGCAATGACCTCTGCTTCTATATTGGGGATCTGGTCTGTAAACCATTTTTTTACTTTATTATATATATAAGCCTTCCCTCTACCTGTATCATTAGCATTAATAGCAAGAAAATGACGCAAGTCATCGTTAGCATTAGTCCCATCAATAGAACAATTTGCTGAAGATTCGGCACACTGCTCAATAAAATAATCGCAGGCTTTTTCACCACCTGCTGTACAGGCCTCATTTAACACGCTTTTTGCCGTGTTTGCATATGCAGGATTTAATGTCAGCAATACCACGGTTGCGCAACTGTTACCCCTATTATATTTACAATCAGCGATTGCTTGCTGGCAAGCATCTGAGCTGGCATTTCCAGCCTCATCAACTATACAGGCATCTGTTTGCTTATGAGTGCCGAGATTAGTTTTTCTCAAAGTTATGAATGGAAGGCTTGCTGCCATTACAACACTTACAATCAGCATTGCAACCAGCATTTCCGCCAAAGAAAATCCTGCTTTACTTATAACCTTTTCTCCTAGAATGCTCATTTTTCCTTTAACTCTTTAGCTAAAAAGTTTATTTATATATATTTCGGCAAAATTTATAAATACTTTATAGATTTTATTTATTATAAAAATACAAATTAAACCTGTATAGTATATGTATTATTCCTAATAATAATTAATCAAAACCTTATCAACGGTAGGGAAAGTTACACCGTCAGTAGATTGTAAATCCATAGCTAAATCAAAGGTACCCGCAGCTAAATCACACCCTTTTACCCAATTTTGTATCTCTGTAGCTGTGTTTGAAGTGCTAAAATCAAGAGTAGCAGCTTCCAATGTGCATACACCTGTCATTTTTTTCCACGTAGTCCGTCCATCAAATGATACCAGCCACTTGACTGGACTGTTAGCATCTGAAGTCTGGGTGATAACTACACTAAGCACCTTAGTTGCTCCGCTGAGATGATTTGTATCTGTGGTAGTGAGGTATGACGTAGCGGCGCCTGGATCATACGTCACTATGCCGCAGGTGTGACTTAATCCTCCACTCACAAAAGTAAACTCTTGACTTCCCTGAACAATACCAGGTAATCCTACGTTATGTCCACCTAAAATATTATCACCTAATCTGCCATTCCAACCTATTCCCCAGCAGTATGAATAATTTGATGTTACTTCTACTGCGCAGGTGTGATTATTTCCTGGATATAAAGTAGAAAACTTTATATTTCCCTGAACAATACCAGGTAATCCTACGTAATGAGTATCTGTATTATTATCACCTAATTTGCCATCTGCACCATATCCCCAGCAGTATACATCATTTGTTTCTTTTTCCACGCCGCAGGTGTGCCACCCTCCCGAAGCTATAGAAGAAAACTCTCTATTTCCCGCAACAATAACAGGTAATCCTACATTATGACTATCTGTATTATTATCGCCTAATCTACCCCCCCATCCCTGTCCCCAGCAGTACGCATCATTTGTTGTCTGTTCTAGCGCGCATGCGTGCTCTCCTCCTAAAACTATAGAAGTAAACTTTCTACTTCCCTGAACAATAGTAGGTAATCCTACATTATGAGCAGCTGTATTATTATCACCTAATTTGCCAAACTCACCCTCTCCCCAGCAGTATGCATCATTTGTTCCCTGCTCTATGCCGCAGGTGTAATTCTCTCCCACAGATATAGAAGAAAACTTTTTACTTCCCTGAACAATTTGAGGTAACCCTACATTATGAACAGCTGTATTATTATCACCTAATGCGCCATACTCACCCTGTCCCCAGCAATATGCATCATTTGTTCCCTGCTCTATTGCGCAAGTAAAATTCGATACTCCAAAAGATGCTGCAGATATAGAAGTAAACTTTCTACCTCCCTGAACAAGTTGAGGTAACCCTACATTATGAACAGCTGTATTATTATCACCTAATTTGCCAAACTCACCCTCTCCCCAGCAGTATGCATCATTTGTTCCCTGCTCTATGCCACAGGTGTACTCCTGTCCGACAGATATAGTAGAATACTTTTTATTTCCCTCAACAACAGCAGGTAATCCTACACTATGATCAGTTGTATTATTATCTCCTAATGAACCATTAATACCATGCCCCCAGCAGTATGCAGGGCCGTAATCGACCTCCACTGATAGTCCTGTCAGCGTCACTATTCCGTCATTAAACGTAGTACCGGCTATCGAGTCTTGTTCATAGAACTCGTCACGCTCAAAACGGTTAAAATTATAAATCTTTTGTGACAATATCTTGCAGGCAATGCCGTTTGGATAGGCAGTACATGCGGCAATGACCTCTGCTTCTATATTAGGAATATGGTCTATAAACCATTTTTTTACTTTAGAATATATGTAAGCCTTGCCTTCGCCTGGATCATTAGCATTTATAGCAAGAAAATAACGCAAATCATTATCAGTGCCACCAATAGCACATTTTGTATTATCCCCTGCACACTGTTCTATAAAATAGTCGCATGCTTTTTCACTGCCTGCTATGCATGCCTCTTTAAGCACGCTTTTTGCCGTATTTGCATGTGTAGCATTTAATGTCAGCAATACCACGGTTGCACAGCTATTTCCCCGGTTATATTTACAATCAGCAATAGCTTTCTGACAGGCATCAGAAAGTGTGTTTCCCGCTTCATTAACTATACAGGCGTCTGTTTGCTTATGAGTACCAAGACTAGTTTTTCTCAATGTTATAAGTGGAAGACTGGCTGCCATTACAACACTTACAATCAGCATTGCAACCAGCATTTCCACCAAAGAAAATCCTGCTTTACCTTTACTTATAGCCCTTTTTCCCGAAATGCTCATTTTATCCTTTAACTTTTTAGCTAAAAAGTTTATATGAATATATTTTCGGCAGAATTCTTAAATACTTTACAAATTTAGCCTAGACTCATGCATTTACAGCCTTAGCATATTTTTAAATTACTTTACAAGCTTAATTTATATAAATTCAACTTAAACTTTCGTAATAAATTGTTGATTAAACACTTAACATTAATATATAATTTGGTGTATCTTAGGGAATATTGTATCAAAATTTTAATGAAAATTTGTAACAGAATTACAGTGTTTTATATCTTATGTATATAATGTTAAAATCCTAAATATATAAAAAGTTTACACTCAGCTTTAACTTTATAATATTAATAAAAAAAGTATATTGAAAACCACCTAAAAAATGTTTATTATTAAAATGTGGTTGAGAGAGTTAAATATTTATTACCTAGTTATTAACTGTTTTGTTGTATGTCGTAGCTAATTGTGGGAGTTCTAATGCGGAGAAATGTGAGTCAAGCCATAGATTCTATTATTGAAAAAAAGCTCAATTCAGGTGCTGCTCTTAATAATGGCGTAAAAGATTTATATAAATATTCCAAATTTCTTAGTTCAAGAAAGTATGCCTTTCACAAATATTATTTTCAATTTGATAACCTGCTTGATGGGCAACCTTTAGGGCAAAGAATGGATGTTTATAATAACAAATTTTATAATTTTTATGATAACAAAATTAAGAAAACCCAGTGTAAATTTAATTTATTAAGACTGTTTAAACCAGGCGAACTATTAACTTCCGTTGCCGGAATTAACTAAACACAACTAAAAGCCAGGAACAGGTGTTACATTAAATTTTTCTTTTTTTTCTAAAATAACAGGGGGATTAATATTAGACTGGACCTCAATTACCTGGTCCGGCTTTTTCAAAAAGTCCATTTTTTGGACTTTATTATCAAGCGCATAAAAAGATTTTAACGAATCGACTTTATTTTGCAGTTCAATATTTTCAAAATTTATCTTGTTTGTAGCCGAATGCAGTTCTTTAACCTTATTTTCCTTTGCTACAACTCCAAAATAGCTTATCATTGATAAAATTATAACTGGTAGTAAGCAAACTACAAGCAATGAGTTTACTTTCATTATAGCAGGTTTTTCATATGCTACAGGCTGATGGGCAGGAAAATTTCCGCTAACAACAGCTTTATCAGGATATATAGTTTTATTTTCTCTGCCTGAATAATTTGGATATGCCATTAAATCACCTTACCGTACACATCTTCTATTCTACTGCTTCTGCTGCGCGCATTTTTGCGCTTCTTGCTGAAGGATTAGATCTGGTTTCTTCATACGTTGGAACTAAAGGTTTCTTTGTTAGTACCTTAAGCTTTTCCGAGCCTTTAAAAGTATTCTTAACCAGTCTGTCTTCCAGAGAATGAAAACTTATTACAACTATTCTAGCATCTTTGTCCAATAATTGAACTACTTCATTAAGTGTTTTTTCTAAAATATCCAATTCATTATTTACAGCTATTCTTAACGCCTGAAAAACTCTTGTTGCAGGATGGATGCGCCTATTTTTCTGGAAAGGCACGGATTTTTTAACAATATCCGCAAGTTCAACAGTTGTTGTTATTTTCTTTATTTTCCTGGCTTCAACTATTCTTCTTGCAATCCTTCCTGAAAACCTTTCTTCCCCAAGTTCTTTAAATATTCTATACAACTCGTCCTGACTCTCAGTATTTACAATGTCATAGGCGTTGATAGGATTTTCCGGGTCCATTCTCATATCAAGAGGGGATTCTTTTACAAAACTAAAACCCCTTTCTCCAGAAGTAAGCTGATGAGAAGATACACCGAGGTCAAAAAGTATTCCTCCGTCTATTTTATCAACATATTCAGGAATTTCTGAATAATTCGCTTTTATTATTGTAGTAATTTCTTTATATGGTTCAAGTTTTGCGCTTGCCGCCTTAATAGCATCAGGATCAGTATCAAACATAATGAGCCTGCCTTCAGGATAAATCCTTCTGGCAATTTCGAATGAATGCCCGCCGCCTCCTGCTGTAGCGTCAATATAGGTTTTACCTTTCTGACAATTCAGGAGATCAACAGCCTCATTCAGCAATACTGTTTTGTGAATAAAGTCGCTCAAAAGTTTACTTTTTCATCCAGGCTGGGTCTTTATCATCCAAGATCAATGTATAGTATAAGGAGCCAACAAAGAAAAATACGATTATAATCAGCATAATATCTTTTATTGTTATATTTAAATCCATAATTTAATCTCCTATCCTGTTAATAAAATTTCTAGCTTTATGATTAATTGATAGTAGAAACAAAGTAATAAAAAAAATAAGAATTTCTACAATTATTATCTTTATATTGCTACCTATTTGATCATAATTATTAAAAAACCACGCGATTAAACCTGCATCGGTAGTATATAAAAGCGTTAACCACAGTTTATAATAAGCAACCTTTTCCTTAATAAAATTATCCATAATTCTACCTTTAAGCCATACCGGCAGCGACAAGTCTTTTTCTTCTTTTCATAAGATCAACAAACGCTTCCAGTCTGGTTACAAAACCTGCACGGCCGGTCTGTTCATCAAGTACAAGGGCAAGAATAGGCAATACACCGTCCTGCTTCATTCTTGGGAAAATATTCTGTGACACAATTTCCGGCATACAGGTAAACGGACTTACGTGTATGAGCCCATCAACACCTTTTGAAGTAGCATAGGCAACGTCACTGATAGATTCTATTGCATCTCCGCCTATATCTCTAAGAAGGTAGGGTTTCGCAAACCTGAAAGCTCTCTCAAGGTGGGTTTCTCCCTTTCTTAAAAATTTCGGTATAATAGCGGTTTTTAACCAGCCGCTTAAATTCATGCTGCGTTTTGTCTGCACGCCGAGACTCCCCAACTCACGCTCTATATGCTGGTTAGAAAATGGATCAAGTACCATGAATATTTCACCGGTTAAATCCACATTTAAAACTTCCCTGTTTTCATCAATTTCAGTTTTCTGGATTTCCCTAACAGCTTCAATATTCGCTTCCTTTAATTCTTTCCTGCTGGAAGCCTGGTCAATCCATTTTAATGACTTATTAAATGCCTTTTCTGCGGTCCCTGTTTCAAATTCCCTTGCCCGGTAATAAGAAAGAATATTATCCATATTATCCAGTACAAAGATTTTATTAAATGCAAGAATTAAACCTCTTGCAATATCTACGACATTTGTGTTTCCTGTTACAGACTTAATGCAGTGCAGCATTTCCATGAATTTACCCTTGTAAAGGTCAAGGTCGATATATTTTGCTTTATAGCCAAGATCGTCTAATGCATTTTTAATTGACCTGCTGTATTCGCCAAGCCTGCATATCCCCGGGCTGCTAATCATTATTACCGCCTCAGCACCATGCTCAATTGCTTCTATATAATTTCCCAGAAGTAGTTTATATGGAAGACATATTGATTCCGGGCTATGTTTCGTGCCAAGAGATAGGGTTTTTTTACTGGTTGTAGGAGGTATTATCATCTCTCCGCCAAGCGATTTGATGAGGGAAGAGACTACAATATACAGATTTCCCATATGCGGAACGGTTACTTTAATTTTTGGATTATTCTTTTTATTCATTTTCTTCTGCCATACACTGATTAACTACATTTTATTACACACTGAATATACTAATTTGTCTATTATTTTAATATTTTGCTATATTAGTATAGTTATGCTTTATATTTATAACATCTTTTTAATAGTATTTGCGATTATATTAAGCCCTGTTGTGGGGCTGGCGTTTATTATAAAACCCAAGTTCCGCGCTGGCTTCTGGCAAAAAATCGGATTTTATAAACAGACCCCGCATCAAGTGCGGGGTGACAAAAGAAAATCCATCTGGGTACATGCCGTATCAGTAGGCGAAATCAATGCAACAGAAGGACTTATAAAACGAATGAAACAGGATTTTCCTGACTATAACCTCATAGTCACTACTGTTACAGCAACAGGCCAGGAAATTGCAAATAAAAAACTCAAAAACACCGCTGATGTGATCACTTATTTCCCCTATGATTTCAGCTTCTCCACAAAAGCCGCCTTAAAGGCTTTCAACCCCGCACTTATAATAATCGCAGAAACTGAAATATGGCCCGGCTTTGTTAACCAGGCATCTAAAAAAAATATCCCACTAATGCTGGTAAACGGCAGGATTTCACCGGGGTCATTTAAAGGGTACAGGAAATTCAGGTTTTTCTTTAAAAAAGTGCTGGAAAAATTCAGTTTAATACTTATGCAGACTGAAACAGACAAAGAGAGAATTATCGGGATAGGCGCTCCACTGGAAAAAGTTGAAATCATGGGAAATCTTAAATTTGATATAAACAAGACACTTGATGAAAATTCAATTAAAAACCTTCAAGAATCCTTAAAAACAGGAAACAACAGAGTATTAATAGCAGGCAGCACCCACCAGGGTGAAGATGAAACAGCTTTAAGAGTTTATAACAGGCTAAAATGCGAGTTTGATGATTTAAAACTTCTTATTGCCCCCAGACACCCGGAAAGAAACGCCAGCGTGCAGAACCTTATCGCCAAAAGCGGGTACAGCTATGGTTTAAGAAGCAAGAATGATGATTTTAACAATAAGGACATAATTTTACTTGATGTTATGGGTGAATTGGGGCAGATGTATTCGGTAAGTCACCTTGCATTCGTGGGTGGAAGCTTTTCCGGCACAGGCGGACACAATCCCCTCGAGCCGGCCATATATGAAATTCCCGTAATTTCAGGCCCTACAGTGTTTAATTTCAGGGATATTTACCAGTTTATGACAAATTCCGGCGCTGCAAAAATTGTCAGCGATGAGCAGGATATGTATAATCAATTAAGGAAGTATCTGGTTAATGATAACAAATATAGTGAAGCAAGCAGGGCATGTGCTGAAATTTTTGAAAAAAACCGGGGCGCTCTTGATTTTGCAGTTAAAAGAATAGGAAACTACTTATGAACCCAAACATTCCCTCTCAACAAATTAAAATAAGAAAGGCAATACTTATATTTCTTAAGGCCGTAGCGCCTCCATTAGTGTTATATGTAGATAACACGGACGAAGCGTATGCTGAAATTATACGAATAATCGAAAACGCGAATGTGAGTATGCCCCGAATGATTGAGAAAATTGGCAAGGGGCCTTTGAAAAAAATTGCTGTATTAGATGTCCAGATAGCGGGTGTTGCAATACAGGAGGAACCGGCTTAAAATAGAAAATACAGAATCGGGACGTAGCGCAGCTTGGTAGCGCATCGGTCTGGGGGACCGAGGGTCGCAGGTTCAAATCCTGTCGTTCCGATTCTGTTTATAGCTGTATGTTAAGATGTATTAAATCAATTTTTTCTTATCTGACACTGGTTTTACGATAAATAGTAAATTTTACATGTTTTTTCGCGCAATTTTTAATATTGAAAGACTTTAATTCAGTGAATCTAATTAAATTGTATTGGAGAAATTATTATGCTAGCTGGATTAAAGAATAATCAATATAACTTTTTCAATATAAACCAAAATTCTAATGGTTCTTTTAAGGTTTCAGCCTTAAGTTTTAAGGGTATGAAGGAAAAATTACCTGTTATATTAGTAGGTGCCGGAAGATATACAATGAAATTGGCTGGACCTAAATATACTAAAGGTAATTTCCCTACTGAAGTCATTGGAGTTGTTGATCCTTACATTAATAGAAGCACTTATGAAAATTCTGTTATGAGAAATATCCCCCTTTTCGAAAATTTTGAGCAATTGGGAAGACAAATTCAAGACAAATCAAAATGTGTTGTTGACCTTGCACTTAAAGGAAGTGTAATCCCTCAAGTAATAAGTGAATATGCCCAAGCTGGTATGAAAAACTTTATTCTTCCCAAACCTGTTGCTTTTACTCATGAAGGACTTGATACTATTAATAGTACTATAAGACACCATGGTTTAAATGCTTGTATTGTATCAAATTGGCATTTTTCAGATATTCCTAGAAAAATATCACAATTACTAAATAAAGCTAAAGATAAAAACTTAGCATTAAGTAGAGCCGAGATGTATTTCTCAAAACAGCGGGATCGAATTGATAATGTTACACCTCCGTTAAGTGAATTACCGCACGCTCTTCAGATTTTAGAATCCTCCGGATTAATTAATTCAAAATTAGATATCCCTCACCTATTTGAAGCTTCTCCGAGCAAAGTTGCTGTTAGATATAAACCTGCGGGAACAGAAACGGATATTAGAGCTTTTGTTGATTTGCAAGCCAAGCCTGGAGAACTAGAGTGGATAGATCGTCGTTTGGATTTATGGTTTGACAATAATAAACTTCCAGTTAAACTCCCTGAAAAGAGACCGTCTGATATTAGAGTAAACTTTAATATTAGATTCGATGATAATTGCCAAAATGTTATTAGGAAAGGGAGTATAAAACTTCAAGATTGGTTAAAAGTTTTATTAAAAGAAGATAATCTCGAATTTGGCAAAAATGAGGATAATTTACAAAAGGCCTATAAGAGAATTTTAAATAAATTTAGAAAACAAACACAAGGATCAGATAATGTTAATACAAGTCAACAAAGCTCAGAGGTTTTAGAATTTTCTGAATATTTACCTCTTGCCAAACAATTGATTAATATTCAAAAACTTTGGGAAAAGAAAGCTCAGCCACTCCCATCACAAATTTTTAGCTAAATAAAACTCCCCCAACCTTTGGTTCGGGGGAGTTTTATTATAAATCTTATTTTATCTTGGATTATTAATTATATGTGCAATATCAGGAATTACTTGAGAAACTGATGCATCTATATTTCCGGAAAACTTTTTTACAGGTTTAAAAACTTTAGCGCCATCGAGAAGAAATTTGGCAAATTTTAGTTCATATTCTAAGAATTCTCTGATGTCGTCTTTTCCTTTGCATTGATTTAATTGTGATTTAATTAATTTAACCATTCTTTTTGCTGAAGAAATTCCAAATTCTCGTCTTTCTAAACTATTTTGAAATCTGTTATAGAATTTCGCTTCTACATTAGACTTTGTAAAGGCGTACATTGTTTGTGTTTTCAATGCCATTAGGTCAACTAGCATATCAGGACATTGTTTGAAGGCCGAAGCTTGTAGGCGTTCATAATGTATTTTTTTAGCAAGTTTGGTTTTTAAATCAGGGGTAAGTTTTTCATCAAGTTTATCAAGGTAAGCAGCCAGATGCTTAGCTTTAAATTGTATATATTTTTTCAGTACTGCTCTCATTTGTGAAGGATTAGATTTCGATAGAGCCATCTTTTCTAAATATTGGACCAATGCTTTTGATTCAAAATTTGTAGCATTTTGTAGAAGACAAAAAGAAGGGCTGTAAATATTCCATTCAGGATCAAATCGTTTTTTGCCATTTGCAGCCATCATCTGATTAGTATTATTTAACTTGAATTTAAAGGCATCACCATAATCAAATAGATGCGCTTTATCTTTAGCTACTAAAATATTATTTTCGTTAATGTCGGAATGATAAATTCGAGCCAAGTCATGCTCATATAATGATGAAAGAAGAGAATTAAGATGTTTTGGTTTCAAAGGATTTATTACAGGATCCATTTTAGAACCATCCAATGCTGACATAATGAGAAACTTTTCATTTCCCACTGGCCAAAATCCTAATAATTTACATTCTGAAGATGTTTGTTCTGTTATTGTGTTTAAAATCCTGGCTTCATGAGTCATATCAAGATTTACAAATTGATTTTTTCCAGTAGAGCTGATTGGTTCCGTATGGGGAGCTTTAACAAAAAATTTATAAGGAGAGGTAATTAAGTATCCAGCGCCGCTGGAACCTTCGCCTGCCAACTTGCCTCTTGTTCTAACATAAGGAAGAATTTCTAAAATTGCAGCTGGAGGTTTTTTAATGAATGAAGGAATAAGATTTCCAAAGGTGAGAGTACTAATAGGTTTATTCTTTTGAAAAATATCTTTTTGAGGATAGCTATTACTACATATTGCTGCTTTAGATTCCGTATTAATGCAGCAAGGTATTACTTTTCTTGAGGATAACTGGTTTCCAAAGTATAATGAAGTAAGTTGATTGAATATCATTATTTAGAAATCCCTTTTAATCAAAAATGAATCTGCTTAAATAAAGTCAATCAATACAAAAAATTGCCATTATAAAGCATTCAAGATTACATATCTTAATGTTTATTTAAATTTGGATAAAAAGCCTAAGTTCTCTTTTTCGTTAATAGTTCATCAGAATGTAAAAATTTTGTATAATTTAAATTATGAATACTGATAATCTCTTAGGCCTTTTTATAGATGAATCTAAAGAAAACTTACAGTTTTTAAACAATAAATTATTGGAATTAGAAAAAAAACCTGAAGATTTTAGTTTATTAAATGAAATTTTCCGCATAGCACATACCTTTAAGGGTATGTCTAAAACTATGGGATTTAACAGGATGGGGGATCTTACCCATAATCTGGAAAATCTCCTTGAATTACTAAGAAGCGGGCAAATAACAATCGATGAAAAAATCATTACTTGCCTTTTTAAAGGCTTTGATAAACTTGAAATACTCATGGCTACAATAATAGAGACAGGAAATGAAACTGAATGTCCCGGGATTAAAGAATTCATCAAGGAATTAAAAGAAATAGCTCCTTTTAATGACCCGGAAAATGAACCTGAAATCCAGACGGATATTAATACCAGCCTCGCCAGTTATGAATTACTTGCAATCGAAGAAGCGATAGCACAGGGATACAGTCCCAAGGAAATCTCTGTATACATAGAAAATGAATGTGTTATGCCGGGTGTAAGGTGCTATATGGTTAACTCCCTTCTTGAAAATCAGGGTGAAATATTCAAAACCATACCCACAGTTGAAGAAATTGAAAGTAATAAGTTTCTAACCTGCCCCCAAACTAAACATCTGGTCAAATTCTTTATTATTACTAAAACTGAATCCGATATAATTATGCAAAAAATACTGTCTGTTTCAGAAATAGAAAAGGTGGAAATCCTTGATATAAAAGATTCCAAGAAATCTTACGATATTCAGGAAAAAGAATCAGAAAAAAATAAACAATCGTCTAAAATTACCAGCCATACTGTAAGAGTAAATGCAGAAAGACTGGATAACCTTGTTAACCTTGTGGGTGAGCTGATAATAAACAAGACAAGATTATCCCAGCTTACCCAAGAAATTAACAACCCGGAATTAAATGGAGTAAGCGCATATATCGAGAGCATTACAGGCGAAATTCAGGATATAGTAATGAATCTGCGAATGGTACCGATTGAACAGGTATTCAGTCGCTTCCCAAGACTTGTAAGAGACATTTCAAAGGAAATGGATAAAGATGTAAACCTGATAATTCAAGGACAGGAAATTGAAATAGACCGCTCTTTAATAGATGAAATAGCAGAACCGCTCGTCCATATCATAAGAAACGCCCTTGACCATGGATTAGAAACCAGGGAAGAACGCATCAAAGCAGGAAAAAAGGTTAAAGGTACCTTACAGCTTATCGCTCATAGCGAATACAACAAAATTTTAATAAAAATAATAGATGATGGAAAAGGAATAGATACTGAAAAAATTTATCAAAAAGCATTAGAAAAAGGACTTATTCTGCCAAAAGACCGTGAATCACGCACTGAGTCGGAGATTATGGAATATTTATTTCTTCCGGGCTTTTCTACTGCTGAAAAAACAACCGACCTCTCAGGCCGCGGCGTAGGTATGGACGTTGTAAAAACAAAAATTACCGCACTAAACGGTACTGTTAACATAAAATCAGAAAAAGGAATCGGGACAACTGTTACAATCACTCTACCGTCCACCCTGGCTATAACTCAGGCTTTATTGGTAGAAGTAGGCGAAGAAACATACGCATTGCCGCTCAATTACATTAATGAAGTTATTGAAATTCCTATAAATCAGGTTAAACACATACAAAACAAAGAAGTTATCAATTTTAGAGGCTGTGTTATACCTATAAAAAGACTTGACGAGCTGCTTAATGTGCCTGAATGTTCCATCTTCAACACGGACAAGCTTACTTTAGTCCTGATACAGTCTGAGGAAAACCTAGTGGCAGTTAGCGTTTCCAAAATAATAAATCAGCAGGAAATTGTAATAAAAACTCTTAACAAAAATTTGAGTTCTAAAAATTATGTATCCGGTGTAACTACCCTTGGTAACGGACAAATAGCGCTAATTTTGAATGTAAACACTTTAATAAGGTGATTAAAAGGTATTTTATGATTGATAAATTAATAGAATCAGATCAAAAAGAAATTCAGGTTGTAACATTCAAGCTAGGCATTGAAGAATATGCTACTCTGATTACTGATGTCCGTGAAGTTATAGTCCTCCAAAACTGTACACGCATTCCTGAAGCTCCGCATTATGTAAAAGGAGTGATAAATTTAAGAGGGAACATCATTCCTGTTATTGACGGAAAAAAGAGGTTTAACCTGGAAACCTCAGAAGAGTATGATTCTGGAGAAAAAAGAATAATGATAATGGATACAAAACAAGGAACAGTAGGCTTGATCGTGGATAGTGTTACAGGCGTGGTAAAATTAAAAATTGAAGATATTGAACCCCCTCATTTGGATCTAGGGGAAGACAAAGAAATTTTTTGGGGAGTAGCAAGACATATGGATAAGCTGTTTATTTTAATGAATTCTCAAAAAAGCTTAAGCCTCGATTATGAAAGTTATGGAAAAGAGAATTAAAAATGAAGGAAAATGTTCAGGAAATACTGCAAAAAGCGAATAACCTGCAATATAATTTTCATATTGCAATTAAAGTATCAAAGCTATTGGATGACGATAATGCAAGTATTAATGACCTGTCAAAGCTTATTGAAGCTGATCAGGCGCTTACCGTAAAACTGTTAAAACATTGCAACTCAGCAGAATACGGATTCTCCAAAAGAGTTACTACTGTAAAAGATGCTATTGCAAGAATAGGATTTAAGATTTTAAAAACTATGATTTTCACAATAGTGTCGAAAAGTTCCTTTAATCAGGAAATAAAAGGGTATGGGCTTGAAAAAGGTGATCTCTGGCGGAATTCTATCAGTTGTGCTGTGTATTCCCGTTATTTAGCAAAATTAATCGACTATAATGATCCTGACCAGGCTTTTACTGCAGGTTTATTGCGAGATATCGGTAAACTTATCCTGCATGAATACGTCAGAAAAGAGTATGACGAAATTGAAAGATTGGTAAATAAAGAAAATATTACCTTCTCAGAAGCAGAAGAAAAAATAATAGGATTAAACCATTGCCAGTTAGGAGCACTTGTCGCAGACAAGTGGAATTTCCCGCAAATATTAATTGATACCATAAAATACCACCATAATCCCGAAAAAGCCGAACAAGACGAATGTGAAGATATGGATTTATTGAGGATTGTTCATTTTGCAGATTATTTAACTGTTATGCTAGGCTATGGAATAGGAAAAGACAGCATGTTGCAGGAAATTGATATGGATTGCGTAGAAAGTCTTGGACCTCCACTGTGTAATGAAAATATGGAATCATTAATATCTGATATAGTTAACTTAAATCCTGAAATTGAACATTTAATTTCTAATCTTGAATAAGGTTGAATAAGGACAGCTAATTTTTTATGCAAGAAATAATTGTTAAAATGGGTGATCTAGAGCTAACTACCAAACCGGGAGTAATACTTATTGCTCCCAGCCTTGGTTCCTGCGTAGGTTTAGCTGTATATGACCAAAAATCAAGAATAGCAGGAATGGTTCATATAGTGCTGCCTGACAGTAATGTTAAACACAATCTCAACACTGAAGAAAAAATTGGAAAATATGCAGACATAGCTATTCCCGCATTATTAGGTAAAATGTTATCATTAGGTTCAAAGAGAGAAAATCTGATAATAAAAATTGCAGGCGGTGCACAGATGTTTAATTTAAAAGGCGATTCTAGTATTATGAATATAGGCGCCAAAAATATAGAAGCAGTAGAAAATGCTGTGAAAGGAATGAATCTAGTCGTAAACAATGCTGATACAGGGGGTAACACAGGAAGAACCCTTAAACTAAACGCTTTTAACGGTAACTTTTACCTAAAAGTTATAGGGCAGCAGGAAATTGAATTTTAATGAGGAAGTAAAACATGTCAAAAGTTTTGATTATAGATGATGCAGCCTTTATGAGAATGATGCTAAAAGACATCCTTACACAGGGAGGACATGAGGTTGTTGGCGAAGGCGCTAGCGGAACTGAAGCATGTCAATTATATACTCAGTTAAAACCTGACCTGGTAACTATGGACATTACAATGCCGCAGATGGACGGAATTACGGCTCTTAAAAAGATTATTTCAGAAGACCCCACCGCAAAAGTAATAATGTGTTCTGCAATGGGACAGCAGGCAATGGTAATTGAAGCGATACAGGCGGGTGCAAAGGATTTTATAGTTAAACCATTCCAGGCACAGCGGGTACTTGACGCTGTCAGGAAGCTTGTACCTCAGGAACAAAAGCGATAAAATTCAGGTCTTTAAAATTAATGCATTCTTTGTTAAACTAGATATAACAGTTATGCAAGCCGAAGTGGCGAAATGGCAGACGCAGTAGACTCAAAATCTACCGGTGGCAACACTGTGTCGGTTCGAGTCCGACCTTCGGCAAACTAACAAAATGAACCTTGAAAATTAATTTAAACCATCATGGGGACGTTCTGGATTTGACAGGGCGTACTGGTGGAAGCAAGCCGCGAGCCGGAGCGCTGTTCTCCGTTATCAACGAGCAAAAAAACAAATGCAAACACATTTGATCTAAGCCACAAATTTGCAGCATTAAATACAGCTGACGCTGTAGCTGCATAGTGGTAACTGGGTAATCCCCGCCGGCCGGATTATTCGGTCATTACGCCGGAATGCTCTCAACGGACGAGGATAAGTTGAGCTAAGACAATCCTCAAAGTCCGGCAGGACTTTAAAAATGCTTGGTTAAAATTATGGGTGTGGTAACTGACCTGATTTTAACGACATAAATAGTTACCTACGCTCGTAGAAGTTTGTTTGTGCCCGTCTTGGACGAGGGTTCGAAACCCTCCGTCTCCACCAAAAAAGCCCAGAGGCTGTATAGCTTCGGGGCTTTTTTAGTTTAATTTCTGGTAAATAATTAACAAGTTATAGTTTTATTTACTCTTATCAAGATTTTTTAAATCAAAAGTTATAAAAATTAAATAAATTATTAGAGCAATAATAATAGTGTCAATTAAAACATTTACAAAGTTTCCCCACATTATTTTTGCACTTGCAATCTGAAAATAAGCATTGCTTAAATTATCTAGATTTCCCAAAGCCAGTGCAATAATTGGGCTTATTATATCTTGAACTAATGAATCAACAAGTTTTAATACTGCACCGCCCAAAATAAAAGCAATCGCAAATCCTACAACTCCTTGTTCTCTAAGAAACTCAATAAAACCTTTCATTTTACTTTCCCTGTACTACTTAAAGTTTATTTCTATTTAATTAAATTATATAAATTCTTTTTTATTTTCATTGTCTAAGCTGCTATAGTTTTAAACTCGTATACCAGTCTCCACCATAACAGCCCCTTTCTTAAGAGAGGGGTGTTATATTTGAATTTTATTAATAATGATACCTGCATTGAACAACTACAATAGAATCATCTTCAACCTTATAAACCAGCCTATGTTCATAATTTATCCGCCTTAACCAATACCCATTAAAATTAAATTTAAGAGCTTCTGGTTTGCCTAAGCCTTCAAACGGAGTCTCTTGGATATCTTTAATAAGTTCATTAATTTTTACAAGAATTTTTCTATCTTTTTCTTTCCAATATTCATATTGTTTTTTAGCCTTTTGAGTAAATTTAATCTTCATCTTCTTCAAAAAGCTCCATTTCGACGACTGCTCCTTTTTCGGCTTCCTCAATTGATTCCATTAATTCTTTTGCGTTTTTCGGACTTTTTAAAAGATATGCTGTTTCTTCCAGTGCTCTGTAATCTTCCAAAGAAAGGACTACAATAGACTCTTTATCTTTTCTTGTTACTATGATTCCAAGGTGGTTTTCACAAATTTCTTTCATTTTTTTTGCTAAATTTGCCCTAAAAGAGGTGTATGAAATTGCTTCCATTGCCATATATTTTTCTCCTGTACTACATTATGTACCTGTACATATTATAGTACATATATTTGGATATTACAATCATTTAGCATTTATGTTAGCTTTTTATTATCTATTCCAGAAAGGAGAAAAAATGAAACCATTTAAATATTCAGCAAAACTTATAGGAATTTTCGTACTCGTTTTAATTATCAGCTTTTTTTGTTATAGTAAAAACTTCAAAGTTTACGCAAAAAAATTAAATATTAAAGGTGAACACATGAACAAAGAACTAACAGAAGTAAGAGCAAGCCACCTCCTTGTAAAAACAAAAGAAGAAGTTGAAAAATTAAGAACAGATATTATAAACGGAAAAGATTTTGCCGAAGTAGCAAAAGAAGTTTCTTTGTGTCCTTCAGGACAACAAGGCGGAGATCTTGGGTATTTCGGAAAAGGCCAGATGGTTCCGGAATTTGAAAAAGCAGCATTTAGCCTTCCTGTAGGAGAAGTTTCCGAACCAATTAAAACACAATTCGGTTGGCACCTTTTAATCGTTACAGGTCAAAAATAGTTTATGCATAATCTTCTTAGTCAATGTATAGCAGGCATAAAAAATATAAAATGTCTGTATGAAGATAAAAGATGCATATCCAGAAAGAAAATTTTTAATTCAATTAGATAATAACAAGTTTTTTATATCGGAAAATCAAGAAAAAACGCAAGTTATTATTAAAGTTGCTGCTGAAAATCTTTCCACTGAATACGATCTGGCAAAAAAACTTGATAACAGGTTTCTGCAAGCACAAAAAGTAAGAAGGTTTGATGACGGTAGTGTGCTGGAAATTCCGTACGATCAGGAAATTCTTCTTTCCGAATTTATTAAAAAGGGCGAACTTGATATACCAACTTTTTTTAAAATTGGGAAAGAACTGATAAACCTACTTGCAAGTGTTCATAAGCATAATATGGCGCTTAATACCTTAAACCCATTTATGCTCCTGATTAATCAGGATACATTAAACATAAAACTCCTTGACTGGTCACGTATAACATTATTTGAACGCATATCAATGCAGCTTGATTCTGAATATTTGTATAAATACGCGGAATATGTTGCTCCTGAACAAACAGGATTGCTAAATAAGCCTATTGACTATAGAGCAGACTATTATTGCCTTGGAATTATAATGTATCAGGTACTTATCGGACAAACACCTTTTATAGCAGAAAATCCGCTTGAAATATTGCACCAACAAATAGCAATTACCCCTAATGTAGAACAAATTTCCGATGTTATTTCACCAATAATCCTAAAACTACTGACAAAAGATCCGGAAGAACGCTACCAGTCTATAAAAGGACTAACGTTTGATTTTAATAAAGCAGAAGAGATATGGAAATCAGGCTCAAGCGAAACCTTTACACCTGGAACAAAGGATATATCCTATTATTTCCATATTCCTGAAAAAGTTTACGGCCGGGAAGAAGAAAAAAATATTCTTGAACAGGTATATAACCAATCCTGTCAAAATAAAACTCAATTAGTTCTAGTGTCAGGCTATTCTGGCATTGGTAAAACTACTTTAGTTGGGGAGCTCCAACCTTCTGTCGCAATTAAAAAAGGTTTTTTTATAAGCGGAAAATATGACTTGTTAAAAAGAACAACGGCTTATAGTGGCATTTCTGAAGCCCTGTCGCAATTATGCAAAATGCTTTTAACAGAACCGGAAGAAAATATTAATCAATGGAAAGAAAAAATACTCAACTCATTAGGCAGAAACGGACGGATTTTAATTGATATTTTACCGGAACTGGAATTTATTATAGGCCCTCAGTCAGAACTCCCCGAAATGAGCCTTGAAGTAAGGCAAAATCTCTTTAATATCAGTTTAATCAAGTTTATTAACATTTTTACGGAAAAAGAATGCTCACTTGTCATATTTCTTGATGACCTTCAATGGGTGGATATTCCAAGTTTGAATGCCCTTAAATCTTTAATAAATTTTCAACAAAAACAAAAATTAATGATAATAGGAGCCTATAGGAGTAATGAAGTAGATGCGACCCATCCTCTGACAACTTTTTTTATTAAAGATTTAAAAAGGGGTGTTATTTCTGTTACTGAAATTGAACTCGAACCTTTGAAAACCCAATATATTAAGAAATTATGCTCAGAAACCTTTAAAAAACCAGAGGAGGAAGTTGCTAAACTTAGCGAAATAGTTGAGAAAAAAACTAATAATAATCCATTTTTTGTTAAAGTTTTTTTAAAGAACCTCTATGATAACAGATTAATTAGTTTTTCAGAAGAGGCGGGCTGGCATTGGAATATAGAAGAAATTCTCAGACAGCCAATAACAGAAAACGTGGCTATTCTGGTTTCATCCATAATTTACAAGTTTGATGAAAAAACCAGAGAACTGGTTATTGATGGCAGTTTTCTGGGTAGTACCTTTAGAAGTGCTGACTTACAGATTATTTCCGAATTTACGGAAAAGGAAATCGAGGAATTAATTCAAACTGCTTTAAGTGCAGGGATAATTGTAGTTAGGGATGGATCCTATAAATTTGCTCATGATCGCTTTCGGGAAACAGCTTATAGCCTTGTAAAAGAACATGAACGTCCTGAAAAACACCTTAAAATAGCGAGAAAACTTTATAATGCTTTTGTACAAATTAATTTAGAAGAAAGAATTATAGACATACTCCAGCAGTATAACCGTGCGATCGAGCTTGTAACTGACAAAGAAGAGCTTTTATTAATTATGAGTTTAAACCTTAAAGGAGCTACAAAAGCCAAATTTAACCACGCTTATAATATAGGGGTGCAATACCTGGAAAAGATTATGCAGATTTTTTCTGAAAAAAAACTGGAACCGGAAGTTTTATGGCAGCAAGAATATGAGTTAATGCTTCAAATTCACAGGGAATATGCTGAACTGCTTTATTTTAATTACCGGTATGAAGAATCCAAAAACATAATTAACCAGGCTATACCTCACATACAAAATATTTTTGACAGAAATGAACTTAAAAGAAATTTGTTAGTTCAGTATATGACTAAAACTCAATTTCGAGAAGCTTTTAATTTAGGCGTTGAGATTTTAAATGAACTGGGTATTGAGTTTCCTTTAGATAATTATGAAGAAGCTTTTAATGCTGAGTTGGAATGGAATAAAAAATATATGGCTAATCGTCCGGTTTCATCGATTCTGGATTTACTTGACGCTACTGATCCTAAAATTATACTTGCCTTAAAAGTATTTAATAATATGATAAACGCTGCCATGTACGTTACGTTTTATTCAAATAATATTAATCCATGGGGAATTTCAGCAGTAAAAGCAGTTAATCTAGTTCTTAAATATGGACTTATTCCTGGGTGTTCATCTATTTTTATAATGTTTGCATCAGTTCTAAATAATATTTCTTCAAAATACGATGAAAATTATGAGTATGGAAAAGTTGCCATTGAATTAAGCTTTAAAAAAGACAATTTATCACAAATAGGACAAAATCTCTATCTCAAAGCAATGTTCCTGGATACCAGGATGAAACCCTTAAAGGAAGTAATAAACTCTGTGCAGGAAGCTTATAAGTATTCTTATGAAGCGGGTGATTTGGAAAATACGGGTTACTGCGCGGGTGGTTCTAACCCATTGGCATATGTAGCAGGTGTACCATTTGAAAAAATGTTTAAAAAAATAGAAGAAACTATGGATTTTGCAAATAAAACAGGACATACTACAGCTGCTCTTCTTGCATTGCCTGCTGCTATTATGGTATGGACCCTTTCAGGGCATACTGCTAACAGGTATACATTTAGTTACAAAGAAATAGATGAGGAAAACTTTTTTAATCAAATTAAAAAAACTAATTATATGATGCCTTTACGTGTTTATAGGCATTTGAAGACTCAAGCGTATTATTTTTATGAAGATTTTGAACAAGGATTAAAATGGATAGAAAAAAGTAAGGGAAGAGATTCTATCATAACAGGAGGTTTATCAGAAACTGTATTTTTTTTCTATGAAGCACTGACTTTGATTGCTTTGTATCCTTCTCGTGGTGTTGATACCCAGACAAAGTATAAAGAAACAATAGAAAAAAACCTGGAAACATTCAAAAATTGGAAGAGATATTGCCCTGAAAATTTTGAACACTATTATTTGATGCTAAAAGCAGAATATGAAAACAGGATATTAGGCAAAACTGACGTAGTAAACGACTATGAAACCGCAATATCAAGAGCAGCAAACACAGGTTTTATTCAGAATGAAGCGTTGGCCTCAGAATTATACGCTAAATACTGGCTAAGAAGAGAAAATAAAGAAATTGCACAGATATATTTTTATAAAGCAAGGGATTTATATGAGGAATGGGGTGCTTCCAGAAAAATTGAATGCCTGGAGGAATTTTACAGGGATATATTTACTCTTGCAACAATTCATCCAAGACATCATATTACCCCAGCTGTATTAACTGATTATGAAACGGTATTAAATACAACCTATACACTTGCTGAAGAACTTAATCTGGATGCTTTAATCGAAAAAATGATTGTTATCCTGGGTAAAAATGCAGGAATTCAATACACTGCAATTGTTTTACCCCAAGCTAAAAATCTATATAGAACAGTAACCTATTATCCAGCTCTCAATAAAGTGGAAAGTCATTGCCTTGAAGATAAAGACCTTTCTTCTTTCCTGCCTGCTTCAATGTTTTATTACATAAACCGTACAGGAGAAACGGTCCTTATAAATGAAATACAGAAAGAAAATATTTATTCACAAGATCCCTATTTTCTTAAAAATTTTCCAAAATCCTGCTTAGGACTGCCAATTAAAAAAGAGGACAGAATTTATGGCGTGATTTATTTTGAAAACCAGAAAATTATTAAGGCTTTTGATGAATCACGGATTGAGTTATTAAAAACACTCCTTGTACAGTGCGCAATTTCAATTGAGAATGCGACATTGTACAAGTCATCACAGGAAAGTAAGAAAATTATTGAGAAAACAGCCCATAAAGAAACTATATTAAGAGAAATAATATCGGAAATAAAGCTAACCAGGGATTTAAATGAGGCGTATCAAAAACTTTTATGGAAAGTAGCAGAAAAATTCGGTTTAAACAGGGTACTATTTCTTGAATCTTCGGGGATAAATCCAAATGAACTTTTTGTAAAATATGAATTTGTAGTTAATAGCGGTGAATTATCCTTAAAAAATGAGACTCTTCCTGAAATATATACAGAACCGTTTTTTAATCTTATACATAATCTTAAGCCTCTTGTAATAAATAATATCAATGAACACTATTCAAATGAAGATCTTGTTTTTTTTGAAAAATATAAGGTAAATGCATTGCTGGCAGTGCCGCTTGTTAAATATAATAAAAATGTAAGGGTACTGGGGTTTGTTGTACTTTGTTCCAAAGAAATTAAAATGTGGACTACGGATGAAATAGAATTAATAAAAGCCATAAACAGTTCTGTGGTGAGTGTTATATGGGAAATATCCACCTTCATTGAAATAGAAAATTTAAGAAATTCATTTATTTCTACTCTTGCACACGATTTCCAGGTACCGATTATTGGAGAAAGGGCCGCGCTTGAGTATCTTTTAAAATATATGGGAAAAACCCCTTTAAAAAGCAAAGAAATTGTAGAGGAACTTATTCAAAATAATTTAAATATAACGACCTTGCTCAATAAATCAATAGAAATATACAATTATGAATCAGGAAAAACAAAGCTTACACTTTATTTAATACAAATTTCAGAGGTGCTAAATGAGTCTATTGACTCACTAATAAGGCTTGCGGACTCAAGGTCCGTAAATATTTTACTGCATACACCAGACGAGCCATTGTTCATTATGGCGGATAAAAATGAATTAACTAAAGTTTTCGATATCATAATAAGAAACGCTATAGAAAACAGCCCTGTAAAATCAGAAATACATATTGGTTTTTATAAAAAAGACAATAACGTAATCATATATATTAAAGATTATGGCCCGGGAATACCTGAAAATATAAAAGATAAAATATTTAATCGTTATGAAATAACTTTAGCAATAGAGAGAAAAATAGGCTCAGGTGCAGGATTATTGCTCACGAAATACATTGTTAACGCTCACAATGGTTCAATTTGGTTTAAAACGGAAAAAGATAAAGGATCTACCTTTTTTATATCTTTGCCTTTAGCGAGTATTGTAGAGTAAAAGTTAAAGGAATAATTCTAACTTATACTTTCTTTATAATAAATTTAAATTCACTATGCCTTATGATAATTTTAAAATAATATGCAAAATTTGCAAAATTTTTTAAAAAAATAACAATTTTTATCTATTAGCTGTTTTATATACTTGGGAGCGTTCCCAAAAAAAAATTAAATAAAAATAGGGGAATTATGGACTCGGTTAAGGTATTAAGCTCAAATTTAAATTCTGTAAATACCAGACGAAGATATGTGAAACAGCCGAGCTTTGGACTGAATGCAACACAGGCCGCCTCAAAAGTTCTAACTAACCTCGATGATGTCTTTAATAAAATGCCTAGCTCCTATGAACAAAGAAGAGAAGCAAAAAAGCTTATAAAAGAAGGGCTAAATAAGACTGAAAGGTTTTTCTATAAACTAGGAAAAAGCATGGGGGAAATTCAGACTACCCTTATTAATGCTGTGGGTACAGCATTAGTTGCCCCTATTTTTATTGCATATAACCCAATTGCAAAAGAAGACAAGGAAACAAGAGTTTATTCAGCCTGGAGACAGCCAGTTTCAGCAGTACTAGCAGTATTAACACAGGTTGGAATAAATGTACCTTTTACTAAGTATTTAAACAAACGTGCAAGTGAAGGAAGATTAGGCTCCTTTTTTGACCTGTCAATTAAACATGATTCAAACTATTTATTAGCACAGGCAAAGAAAGAAGGAATAAAATTTGCTAATAAAGATATGGCAGATGACTATATTGATAAAATTCATGTTGAACAATTCCGTAAAGAAGTTAGAAAAAAAACAAAAGCTATTCTGAATGATCCTGAGAAATATACACGCATTTTTAAAAATACTTTAGCACCCTCCGAACAAAGAAAAATGGAATACTTTGGAATATCTGTAGCTGAAGAAGCAAAAAAAATTACTATAAAACAAATAAAACAGGTAGAAAAAAATGTAAAAGGGTTAAAAGTTGTTTTAGGACTTGGATTATCCCTGTTAACCCTGCCTCCTACCTGTTCATTATTAAACTGGGCTTATCCGAGGTTTATGGAAATAATATTTCCTGAAAAATGCAAATCACAAAAACTGAAAGGAGGTAAGTAATTATGCTTACGTCCGCAGTTAGATCAATAGCAAATAGCAAATTTATCGCAAATCAATCCAAAAAAATCGGCGAAGATACTGCCGGTTATGCCGCAAAATTTGCAATTGCTTCAATCTGCATGAAAGATGGGCTTGGATGTTACTACTATGTAACCCAAAGCTTAAAAAATGAGCGTATCCCCGAAGAAAAAAGAAAATTTGTTGCTGCCCTTGATCTTTCAAACGGGATTTTAATGATAGCTACACAACTTCTACTTGGTGCCACAATATCAAGCAAAAAGTGCCAGGACAAAATAAAGAATAAACTATTCGGAAATATACTTAAAGAAGAGAACATAAAACTGGCACATGAAAAATTAATAAAAATTAAAAAATTTAAAGGAATGCCGCTGGAAGCCTTTAATAGGACAATGGGAGGGGTTTCAAAGTATTGTACCGCTGGTTTATCAGTTATTACATCACTGGTAGCAGCTACAGTAATCGCAAAAAGAATGATCGTTCCTTTTATTGCAACTCCCCTTGCTTCCTGGTACAAAGAAAAATATATGGATAAAAACTGTAACCAGCCACCCCGACTCATTGGACAAAACTGTTTCGATGTATATGTAGCACGCAGAAATATTAAAGGATAAAAGATATAATGGAAACAAGAATCACATCAGAACATTTAACACAAGACAAAAAACCCTTTCAATTCAATAAATTTGCGACTTTCTTTAGCGCTCCCGCCGATGTATTGCCCATACAGGATATTAATAAAGTTAAAAACATATACGCACAATGGCGTTTACGAATTTTTTATTCAATTTTTATTGGGTACGTAGTTTTCTATCTTTGTAAAAAGAATATATGTGCGGCCATGCCACAAATGAGTACAGAACTGGGCTTTACTAATACAGAGCTTGGAATGCTTGGAAGCACGCTTTATCTGACTTATGGAATAGGAAAATTTGTTAATGGAATTATTGCTGACCGGGCTAACGTAAAAACATTCCTCCCGGTCGCCCTGTTTTTATCGGCGATAGCTAATATATGCTTTGCAGTGAGCAGTATATTTATAACACCAGGGCAATTTACATTTTTTGGATTGCCTTCCGCTACGATTTTATTATGGGTGCTGGTGTTTTTCTGGGGATGTAACGGGTGGTTTCAGTCAGCAGGATTCCCTAATATAGCAAAAAGCTTAACTTACTGGTATTCCAATAATGAACGCGGCACGAAATGGGCTTTATGGTCTACTTCTCACCAGACAGGAACATTTATAAGCATTCTTCTATCAGGGTTTCTGATTGCACACCTGGGCTGGCAGGCAGCATTTTATATTCCTGCAATACTGTCAGTTTTTGTAAGTTTCTTTTTATTCGAAAGACTCAGGGATAAGCCTACAACTATAGGCCTGCCGGATATAGAAGAATACAGGGAACCTCATATGGCCGTAAAGAAAGATTGCAATTGTCCATCTGATGACGATGAATGTTATCTAGAAATATTCAAAAAACATATTTTGTTCAATAAAACAATATGGATGCTGGCTCTTGCCTATATTTTTGTTTACATTATTCGGTTTGGAACAGAGGACTGGATAATTAAATACCTTGTTGAAGCAAAAAACAATTCACTCTCCACAGCAGCAATGAAACTGAGCTTTTTGCCACTGTTTGGAATAGCGGGGACAATAGCAGCCGGTTATTTCTCAGATAAAATCTTTAAAGGCCAGCGTGCACCTATAAACGTAATTTTTTTAGTAGGTGTTATTCTTGCTATTTTAGGTTTAAAGTTCAACACTAGCCTTGAAGTCCTTGATTATACCTTTATAGGGCTAATTGGATTCTTTACCTACGGCCCACAAATGCTCATAGGCGGATTATGCGCAGTTGAATCCAGCTCTAAAAAAGTTGCCTCTGCCGCAACCGGATTTACCGGCTCTTTTGGATACCTTGGAGCTATGATTTCAGGAGTTGGTACCGGAGTGGTTATTGATAAATTCAGCTGGGACGGCGCAATATACTTCTGGATGATTTCTGCTGTGCTGTGCCTCCTGCTGTGCATACCAATGTGGAATAATAAAGGCAAATAAAAAGCTATAACCTTTTACTTTTAAGCTATACTAAACTTATGCGCAAAAAAGTAATATCGATAGCTGTAATTTTTATCTTTACGCTTATAATGCCTATTTTCGCAATGTTTAAACTCCCGCAGCCTGTGGGATATGTTAACGATTTTGCGAATGTTATAGCAGATAATGAAGAAACCCAGCTTAATTCCATTATTCTCGAACTCAAACAAAAAACTCAAGCAGAGGTTGTTGTCGTAACATTAGGTTCGCTGGAAGGTTATCCTGTAGAAGATGTCGGGCTTGAGATAGGAAGACAATGGAAAGTGGGACAAAAGGGCAAGGATAACGGTGTTATAGTCCTTGTCGCTCCTAATGAAAGAGAAATGCGAATCGAAACAGGATACGGCATAGAGGGTGCTATTCCTGATTCTAAAGCGGGCAGAATCCGGGATGAGTACATGCTTCCATATTTTAGGACAGGGGATTACGGGAAAGGGATCATACTGGGCACAGCAGCGATTATTGACAGTATTGCGAACGAGTATGGGGTAACGATTTCAGGAAATTATAATTATCAAAGTTATACGAGTCAAGGCTCAGGACAAAGCAGTCCACTGCTTAACTTTCTTTTTATAGCAATGTTTTTATTCTTTGCTATAAAATATCCAAGGTTTACAATGCTTATGCTGTTAAGTTCAGGCCGTGGAGGCGGAAGCAGTGGCGGTTTTGGAGGATTCGGCGGTGGTGGCGGCTTTGGCGGCGGCGGAGCATCAGGGAGATGGTAATAATGAATAAAAACATTGAAATATTAATTAATGATATTAAGAAAATTATAGGAGATAGATTTTTATCTGCCGTTTTATACGGTTCTTATGCCGATAATACTCAATCGAAAACGTCTGATATAAATCTTATTGTGGTTATTGAACAGTTAACCGCGCTGGACTTGAAAAATTTACACCCTGCTGTGAAAAAATGGAAAAATACACCGTTATTTATGGGTAAAACCGAATGGTTCGCCTCCTCTGATGTTTATCCTATGGAGTATGCAGACATTAAAGACAGGCACTCTATCCTGTACGGCGATGATATAGTGTCAGGTTTAAAAATTGACAAGTGTCATTTGAGGCTGCAATGTGAATCTGAAACAAAAAATCTATTAATCAGGTTGAGGCAGGGTTATGTAGCAAACAGCTCTGACAAAAAAGCAATAAATGAGCTGATATTGAATTCTTCAAAAAGCCTTATGGCAATATTTAAAACCATTTTGCGCTTAACTTCCGATGAAAAGGTTCCCAATGATAAATCTCAGGTGATAAATAAAGTTTCATCATTAATCGGATTTGATGCGAAATTTTTCAATTCAAAAAACAATAATTTAATTATCCAAAAGTTAATTGATTCGATTTATGATGTTCTTAAATATGTAGATAAATTAGAAACTTGTAATAAAAATACTTGTAAGGAGGTATAAAAAATGAAAAAAACAGGACTTTACATACTTGGCGGAATTATTCTTGTAATAGTTTTATTGTTTGGAAGCTTTATCGGCAGCTATAACAAGCTTCAGGTAATGGACGAAACCGTTACATCAAGCTGGGCGCAGGTAGAAAACCAGCTTCAAAGGAGAAATGACCTTATTCCTAACCTTGTTAACACCGTAAAGGGTTATGCTGGTCATGAAAAAGAAATTTTCACAAATATCGCTGAATCCAGGTCAAAACTTGCAGGTGCAGTAAAAGCTGGAAATATTGGTGATGTAAACAAAGCAAACGCTGAATTTTCCGGCGCATTATCAAGACTGCTCGCAATTGCGGAAAATTACCCCGACCTTAAAGCTAACCAGAACTTTATCGCGTTACAGGACGAGCTTGCGGGAACAGAAAACAGGATTGCTGTAGCGAGAAAAGATTATAACGAAACAGTTAAGTCTCTTAATGCGAAGATCAGAACATTTCCGACTGTGATAATAGCTAATTTGGCTGGGATTAAAGCAAGAGAATACTTTGAAGTTGAAGAGGCAGCTAAAGAAGCTCCTGATGTGAAATTTTAATTAACTGGAGTAGCTAAAATTCTTAAACGGTTAAAAATTTCAGGACAAACAATAACTGCTGAGGTTAAAGGTGCGGACTCCAGACTATACACGGTTGATATCCATGTTAAAAAAATCGATGACAATACAAAAGAAAAAATAAAAAGTATTATATTGTCACACCCTACAGTTGCATTTGATATGAGTCTTGGGCATTTGAGCGAGTCATTTTTTGATTTGCTCAAAAATGGTGATCTACGTATTTTCCCGCCAGAGCCTGATGATATAAAAATCGCCTGCAGTTGCAGACAACAAGAGGTTTGTCCGCATATATCCGTTGTTTTTCGATCTCTTGAGAAAAAAATTGATAAAAATCCGTCTTTGATTCTGAGTTTAAGAGGACTCTCAATTGAGGAACTAACAGAGGCGACAGGTTTAAAAAGTTATTACATTAACAAGCTTAATAAAAGCATTCATAATAACTTCATACCTTACTGTCATTCTGAGCGTAGCGAAGAATCTAAAAATGATCTTCAATTTGCTTTTTCAAAAGCGGATGTTAATTCCTTATTCTTTATCCTGCCCAATGACCCGTTATTTTTTGAGCGGAAAGATTTCAAGTCTAAATTAATTAGTCTGTATGAAACCGTTGATACCGAACTGGACAGTATACTGGTTATAGAAAAACTGGCACCTTTGCGAGAAACGGAATTTTACCTGTATTATACGGAAGATAATAGACTAAAAGCATTCTTTACGCCGGTAAACAGCTTTTTGAGTTACTTAAAATCAAAAGGTTCACGTGTAAGGTTTTCCTCAAAAACCCTGAAAATCCCGCTAATAGGCGAAAAAGAAGGTATGAGCATTCCGGCAGATATGGTTTTTGATTATTTTTTGTTTGATTCGCTTAACGATAATAATGATGAAGTAACACCTTCTTGCCGGTTTTTAAGGTCAACCGCATCTTTGGCGCTGGCTTTGGCGAGATCACTCTGTTTTATTCCTGAAGTTGTTATGGATAATAACGAGGAATTTAGCATAAGATATGTACCTATGCTTAATAATAACAAAATTTCCGAGGTAATTGCTCAATATAGTTCAATTATGCCGATAAATTTCCTATTTAAAGACAAAGGAAACAAAATTCTGCCTAAAGATGCCGCTGTAGATTTTCTCTCGCTGTTTTTATCCCATATAATCCATAAAGTAACATTTTTAAAAGCGTCAAAGTTTCAAAATGACACTGTAACCAATATTTTCACCAAGACCAACCCCGTAAGCGCTGTTACGCCGGAAGGAAAGAATATTGCATTAAGTATTGCGCACTGGCTGGATGTGATCTCAAGAAAAGAAGAAGACATTAAACCTATTATCCGTGTTGAGAAGCTTAAGAATGAGGATAATTTTGCGCTTTACGTGGATGTTGATGATTATAAAAACCCTGCACTCATTAGCCAGCTTATAATTGCATCTAACTATATGCCTGTTTTAGCGGATATTCTTGACTCAAAAGGCGCATATATTCCAAAATTTGACTTGAAAGAAATAATGGAGTTTATATCTCATACTTCAATATTCTTAAATGCGCTTGATATAAGGATTATGATACCCAAAGAGCTAAATAATATCATCTCGCCTAGAATTTCATTAAAAGTAGGCTTAAAAAAACGTAAAGGCTTTGATATAAGTGCTATTTTTGATAAAAGTGAAAATTCATATCTTTCCATAAATAAACTGCTGGAATTTTCTTATGAGATCGCTATTGGTGATGAAAAAATTTCCCGGGAAGAGTTCCTGGAACTGGTGAAATCCGCCGATGGAATCGTTAAGTACAAGGATCAATACGTACTACTAAAGCCCGAAGACATAAGTTCCCTGCTTGAAAAGCTGAACAATCCCGCCCCTGAAGCAATAGATTCTATGACGCTTCTACAATCCACGTTTTCAGGCTTTTATGACGGGATGGATTTTGATGTTGATGAGAGTTTTAAAAAAGCGGTTGATAACTTTTTAAAAGTGGATGAAATCACTATCCCCCAGGACTTAACCGGAGTCCTGCGTCCGTATCAGGAAAGAGGCTTCAAGTGGCTGTACTCAAATACTGTGCGAGGGTTTGGCTCGTGTATGGCTGATGATATGGGGCTGGGTAAAACCATTCAGGTTATAAGCCTGCTTTTAAAAATAAAAGAAGAAGGTAACCTTGTTAAACCCGCATTGGTCATCTGCCCTACAACTCTTGTGGGGAACTGGTATAAGGAATGCGCCAAATTTGCGCCGAGTTTAAATGTGGTTATCTATCACGGATCAGATCGCAGCCTGGAATTAAGCGGGGCGGATATTATTATAACCACATACGGGCTTTTGAGGAACGATTTGGAAACATTTAAAGATATAGACTGGGATTTTGTAATTATTGATGAAGCGCAGAATATAAAAAACCCTGACGCTGGACAGACCCTTGCTGTAAAGTCATTAAAAACCAAAATATCTATTGCAATGACCGGCACACCTGTGGAAAACCGTTTAACCGAGCTGTGGAGTATTTTTGATTATACAAATAAAGGGTACCTCGGTAATTTAAGGGGTTTTCAGCAAAACTACGCAAATATCATAGAAAAACACCGGGATGAGCAACGAATAAAGCAGCTCCGCCTTGCAACAGCACCTTTTACCCTGAGAAGACTCAAAAACGACAAATCAATTATAAGCGACCTGCCTGAAAAGATAATTTTTGATGAATATTGTTACCTTACAAAAGAGCAGGCTGCGCTTTATGAAAAAGTGCTGGAAACTTCTTTCAAGGAAATGGATGGTAAAACTGGAATCAGTAGAAAAGGGCATATTTTTAAGCTTATTACCCAATTAAAACAGGTATGCAACCACCCCACACAATACTCAAAAATGGGCCAGATTACAAAAGAAATGTCCGGCAAAGCAGAAAAAACGATGTCTATAATCGAACAAATACGGGAACAGGGCGAGAAAACAATAATTTTTACCCAGTATAAAGAAATGGGCGATTTGCTGGTTCGGATGATACAGGATGAATTTAAAATTGATGTCCCGTTTTTTCACGGCAGTGTTACCCGCATTAAGCGAGATGAGATGGTTGAGGCGTTCCAGACTAACGATGACATAAAGCTGATGGTTATTTCGCTTAAAGCCGGGGGAACCGGGCTTAATTTAACTGCGGCAACGAATGTAATTCATTATGACCTCTGGTGGAATCCCGCAGTGGAAGACCAGGCAACAGATAGAACCTATAGAATCGGCCAAACTCATAATGTAATTGTGTATAGATTAATTTCGCTGGGGACTTTTGAGGAAAAAATTGATGAAATGATCAAATCGAAAAAAGAGCTTGCGAATTTAACTGTTTCCACAGGGGAGAATTGGATTACAGAGATGTCTAATAAAGATTTACGCGAGATTTTTACCCTTCATCAGAGATACTAAAGGATTTACAAATGATTTACAGAAAAACCCCCGAAGAAAAAGAACAAAAACAGCTAGAAATGGCTATGTTCGAAACCAAGTATGAACAGTTTTTAGCTGAAAAAATTTTGGAAAAGAAAAATACCCTTTTATCTAAATTCCCGGAAATTAAAACCCTATTTCAAGGCTGGCTATATGGCGTTTATGTGGCAATATTAGACCAACAGCAAGCAGAGAAAGGCAAATTATATTTTTTATTTGAAAATATCCCCGAATCTGAGGGTAAATACAAATTAAATTACGAAATTATAAATAATGAACGTGTTTTCAAACCCGCAGAACTAAAAAATTTCCCTAAATCATACTTAACTATCCTGAAAAGACAGAAATTTGACCTTAAAAAAGATAAAGCTGCTATTAGCGAGCTCATAGCAGCGCATTCCATTGAAAAGAAGAAAAAGCCCAAAGATGTGATTAAAATGGAGTATAGAGCGTGCGATTTATACTATAACCATAAAATCCCGACGGAAAAAGTAGCCGTAACTTTAAGGCTAAAAAGAGTTGATGTTGAAAGAATAATAAAGCTTTATCCTAATTTTAAAACATACAACCGTGAAACCAAATGAAAATATGGGTAGATGCGGACGCCTGTCCGGTAGAAATTAAGGAAATTATTATAAAAGCCGCTCATAAACGCGGTATAGAAACAATATTTGTTTCAAATAAAATTATTTCCATTCCCCAATCCCCTTTTATATCCGCTGTAAAAGTCGCTCAAGGCGCTGATGTAGCAGATGAATATATTGCGAAGCACGCAATAGAAAAAGATTTAGTTATAACACAGGATATACCATTGGCAGCAGTGCTTGTTCCTAATGGAGTAGTTGCAATAAGCCTTCATGGAATGCTTTTTACTCCTTCAAATATCGGCGAAAAGCTTTCTGTAAGAAATTTTATGCAGGAATTAAGAGATACCGGAGTTCAAGCCAGCGGACCGAAACCTTTCAGCAATAAAGATAAGCAAAATTTTGCAAATACTTTTGACCAGCAACTGGTGAAGCTGTTAAAATAAACTTTATGTCTGAAGATAAAAAGCAACAAACTAAAATAAGCCCAAAATCAAAAAAATTTGATAAGGAAATAAACAGCCTTGATATTGATAAAAATGAATATCAGGAAATAGTTTTATCTAATTCAAATTTTCCGGACAGGGATTATTTTAAGCAATAATTATCACCGTTAAGAGTTACTAAAAGGCAAAAAGGAGAAATTAATTATGTCTAAAGATAAGGGCGGAAAAAGAGAAGTCAAAAAACCAAAACAGGCTAAAGCCTCTAAAGCGCCAAATTCTTCACCAAGTAGTATTAAACCGAGCGATAAAAAATAATCGTTTCTTAATTCTTTTATAAAATTTAAACAGTAGCTGGATATAATTCAGCTACTTTTAGCGTGAAATATTAAAAATAATAGAGGAATTTCATTATGGCAGGGAATTTTATAAACGGAATTGATGTAGATAAACTCAATGAGACGAAAAATATTCTCAAAGATAACCCTGAAGTCGGCAAGTTTAAGTTTATGGTCGAAAATAAATGGATAGAAGCAAATTACAGCCAGATCACAATTCAGGAATTTTATCAGGCTGGCATTAAGGATGGATCACGCACAAAAGCATGGGTATTTGAACTCGACGAGCCGCCTGCCTTTTTAGGAGAAAATAGAGGCCCCAATCCCGTGGAATATATCCTTCTGGCTTTATCAGGCTGCCTGACCTCTGCTCTGGTAGTTGCTGCATCAGCTAAAGGGGTAAAATTAAAATCCGTAGAATCACATCTGGAAGGCGACCTGGATGCCAGAGGGTTTTTGAAGATTGATCCTGATATAAGACCTGGCTACCAGCAAATCAGAGTGCATTTTAAAATAGATACAGACGCCCCTGATAAAGAAATTGTTGAGCTGGTTGAACTGGCGCAACAGACCTCTCCTGTTTTTGACATTGTTACAAACATGGTAACCGTTTCAGTTGCTTATGAGAAAAAATAAGGAGATTTAACCATGAAAATACTTGTTATTTATTACAGTATGTATGGAAATACGTTTGAGCTCGCAAAGACAATAGTTGAGGGAGCGAATTCAGTTGAAGGCGCAGTTGTTGAATTAAAACAGGTGCCTGATTTAATACCGGAACAGGTAATACAGGGCAATCCCAGAATTAAGGAAGCAAAGGATAAACAAAAGGATATACCTGTTGCCAGCGTTGATGAACTTAGAGATTATGATGCGATAATATGGGGAAGTCCCACCAGATACGGTAATATGTGCGCTCAAATGAAGAATTTTATTGACCAGACAGGTTCTTTATGGACAAAAGGTAAGCTGGAAAACAAAATTACCGGAGTATTCACCTCAACTTCAAGCATCCACGGCGGCCAGGAAACAACAATCCTAACATCCATAGTGCCTTTAATGCATCTGGGAATGATTATTGTCGGTGTGCCTTATTCGATTCCCGAACTCCTCTCAACAGCCTCCGGCGGAACCCCTTATGGGCCAAGCCATGTGGCAGGCGCAAAATCCGACCAGCCAATAACAGACCACGAAGCAAAGATTGGCTTCGCATTCGGAAAAAGAATAGCTGAAATAACGAAAAAATTTGTATCTTAAAAATGAAACACCGCATTGGATATGCCTGCATAAACCTTTCGACCGGAATTCTTGTGAATAAAACCTGCAGGCTTGCTAATGCCACAGAAGAAAAACTAAGGGAAATAATAACCTCAAACCTGTCAGGCCTGAAAAAAGTCCTGGAATGGAATCGGGATAATAATATAAAACTTTTTAGAATAAGCTCTGTCACTATTCCCTTTGCATCCCACCCTGTAAATAAAATTAAGTGGTGGCAGGATTATAAACCTGAATTTGATAACATAGGTTCACTTATAAAAGAAAATGATCTCAGGGTTTATATGCATACAAATCCTGTTGTTTATTTGAATTCGCTTGACCCTGACGTTATAAAACACTCAATTGAAGAACTTGAATGGCATATTAAATTTCTTGATTCATTAAACCTTGATTTTACTCATAAAATAGTGTTTCACGTAGGTGGAGTGTATGGAAATAAAGTTGAAGCAATAAAAAGGTTTATAAAAGTGTATAACGAGCTGCCCGAAAACTTCAAAAACAGGCTGACACTTGAAAATGACGATAGAAACTACAATGTGTGGGATTTACTGCAAATAAATGAGTCAACCGGAATTCCGCTTGTGTTTGATAACCTTCATCACCAGGTTTTAAATACGGGAAAGCCCGAAGACAATGATATTGAAGCCATAATGAAAAGGTTTTTTTCAACATGGGATGAAAAATCCAGTAAACCCGACATTCACTACTCAACTCAGAAAGAAAACGCCCGAGCAGGCAGTCATGCTGAGTCCATAAATTTAGATGAATTCGCCGAGTTCTTCCTTAAATATTATCATCTGGATTTTGACATAATTTTGGAAACTAAGGATAAAGATTTAAGCGTGCTTGCTATTTATCAAATGTTTAAAAATGATGAAAGGTTTAAGGAGCTTGATGTGCTATGAATCTTATCCCAATTAAAGTCCTTATTGACCGGCACTTTTAGCTCCTCAATTACATCCGTAACATACGGGAGCTTCGTCATCCCTACCAAAACAGTTGTTACGCCCCGAGTTGACCTTATTGAGCGGATGGCCATGTTGCTTAGTTTGTTTACTGATGAGAGCTCAGGTACAGAATTAGCCAAATTTTCCTTTATTTTAGCGGTTAATTTAAGATGCTCATTGTTATAATAAAAAATTATCTGGTTAAATACCTTTGCTATCTTATATATTAGGCTGTGCAAATCCGCTTCTAACTCTTCATTCTTTAATGAACTGTTTTTAATGTAATTTTTACCATGATGAAACCGTGGCAGGAAGTATTGATTAAGCACAGCCTGCCAGTTAGAAATATTCTTCGCCTCAAGCCAGCTCTTTTGCAGTTCTTCAGAAACAAAGAGGCTGCTTTCAACTTCTGCTAATATTTTTTTATTTTTATGTGCTTTTAATTTTTCTGCTACGTACTTTTCCTGCTTTCGTATATTTTTTAACTCCTCATTAATTTGCTCCACGCTCGGAGGGTTAAAAACTCGGGGTTCAGCAAGGTTAATCAGCTTATTATCATAAAACGCATTCAAAGGGCGGTTAATTAGAACACCCAGATTTTTACTTTGAGCAAGTTCCAGTAAAGCCCTATTTCCAGTTTCTACGAGGTTCATCGGGAATTCAATAACACTGAAATGGTTATCTGTTGAGATTTCTTCAGCAATTTTTAACACTGCTTCAAGACAGGTAAAGTCATAATCGCTACTGCTTGAAGGGAAAGTATTTGAACTTATTCCATAATGCTTGATTCTTCCTTTTTGAACTTCTTTTTCAAGGTACTCAAACGCTTTTTTAATACGGGAATAATATTCTTTTCTTGCAGTGCTTAAGTCTATATTATTTTCTTTAGCCCATTTCAGGTAATATTCAGGGTTATGAAGCAAATATACATCAATTGTTTCCACTTCCAGGCGTTCAAGACTTTTTGTTATCTGATCCTGAAGGAATTCCGGGTGAATGCAGTGTTCCAACCCTTTCTGGAACTCGACTAAATCAGGAAACGTCTTATTTTTCTTTTTGCGCTGTTGGCTTATATCGTAATTATCGCCCTGTATATACCCGCCTTTGGTGACTATAACAACAGATTCCCTTGATAACTTCTGGGAATTTATTAATCCCCTTAGGACTTCCCCGACAAGAAGCTCGGAATTCCCGTTTGTATAGTTAGCGCTGGTGTCTATCAGGTTAATCCCCGACACAAGGGCTTTTTTAAGCGCTTCCAGGTTCAAAGGTGATCGGATATCGATTCTATAACCGCCAAATCCCACCTCGCTCACTGATAAGTTGGTTTTCCCTAGGGTATTATAAGTAAAATCTTTGTTAGTCATTTATTAATTATAACTGATAAATCAGGAACTTATCCATATAATGTCGGTCTTAATCTATATAATCCTGTAAAAAGGAACTTACAAAAAATGGCTAAAGAGGCCCGAAATAATGAACTATCAAGATAAAACCTTACAATGCGCTGACTGTGGTCAAAATTTTGAATTCTCAATCAGTGAACAAGAATTTTATGCTTCAAAAGGACTTACAAATCATCCAAAGAGATGTAAACCCTGTCGAAATGAAAGAAAGAATTCAAATAGCTACGGGGCTAAAAAAGATTTTCGCCCTAGAAAAATGTACGATGTAGTCTGCACACAATGTGGCGCAGATGCTCAAGTACCTTTCCAACCGAACGGAAATAAACCGGTTCTTTGTAAAGATTGCTATTCAAAGCCTTCTTTTTCAAGAAGATCAGCGTAAAAGTTAAAAATAGGGCCTAAACAGGCTCTATTTTATTTTTTAATTTCTACGTATTTGATTTTATCAAGCGAAAAAGATCGCCAATCCTGTTTATTCCTGTCAAACGCAACTACAATAATATTCCCCTTTTTGGTTCTTTTTATGTTGATAGGTTTGATATCTCTTAGCTCAATATGTCCTTGCTTATTGTATTTGATCTTCAAGTCACGGTTTGTGCTTATAGAAAATGTTATAAATGACTTCTGTTTCATTTTTACCTCCTATATGCTAAGACGATAAAAATATCAATTTGGCTCAGATTATTATTTGGCTATAACCCGATTAAACACAAAATTACAACAAGCATACATACAAACAAACAATATTGACTGAATTATAACAGTATGGCTCAAGCTATGCACAAATTCTGAGGAAAAGAATAAAACAATATAACTTGCTAAAATAGCTGTTATTACCTTTGCAAGCGTTCTATAAGGCGGAACCCATACTATATCCCTAATTCCCCTTATTCTTATTATTAAAGTCAGTCCAAAATAAATTAATTGTGAAACCAATGCCGACACCCCAACAGCCCATAAAATATCTTTTTCCTCTAAAAACTTTACTAGAAGAATTAATAAAATTATCCCCGCTAAGTTTGAAGAAATCTTTATTATCATATCAAGATAGGTTTTTTTAGCCAGATGATACTGTATCACAGTATATTCTGTCATTCCATAAACAAAAGCGCTCAGCGCAAGAAAGGGTATAAGCCCTGCTGCTGAGATATATTTTTCATTCGAAAGTAAAAGCACAAGCTGCTGCGGGAAATAACACATTAAAAATACTGCAGGAGTAAACGCTACAAAAAAATACCCTGATAATTTTGAAACGAGCGGGCTTACGTCTTTTCCTTCCTCGTACCTGTTGATAATTCGCGGGATCCCGGCCAGAGTTATAACTGCAAACAGGGGAAATAAAATGGAAAATGTTACGTTATACCCTACCCCGATGTATCCGTTATACTCAGAACCTTTGAAATACTGGATAACAAACTTATTGCTCTGGGTTATTATCCACATCCCAAGGCTTGATGCAGCTATAGGCACACCGTATTTATAAAAGCCCCCAAGAGATTTAGTGCTGATTTTTTTAATGCTGGAGCTGAGAAACATCTTGCAAAATACCAGCATTATAACATCTACAAGGGTTATAGATACTAACATTCCCCAAAGAATGCCTGTGGAATTGAGATTAAAATACTTAATAAAATAAATCCCAAGGCCAATAGTTGTAAATTGGTTAAATATGGATAAAACTGTGTAAACAAACGGCTTAATCTGCGCTCTTAAAATCTGGAACATCAAAGCCCTGAACGCAATAGGAATTATCAGCACCAAAACTAAAAAGAGGTTCTCCTCAGGGACTTTAAAATAAGATTTCAGATAATTAAAAAGAAAGAAAGCTATAACATACATCACAAGCAGATTTGAGAGTATTAAAAAAAGAATTGAACTGAAAAATTCCTTTACATTATCTGTTTTAAAGTGCTCTTTTAAGAACCTGAGCGCTGCCATCCCCACCCAATCACTAAAAATTATTGCTATCAGACTCAAAATCCCTATCGATATGTTATATAGGCCATACTGCTCAGGCAAAAGCAGGTTGGTATAGATAGGAACCATGGCCATATTCATCAGCATACCAATGACTTTTGACGGAGTATATTTAAGTATGTCCTTATTGATGTCAGATAGCGCTTTATTCATACTTGCTTAACTACTTTCCAATACAGAAACTTGAGAAAATATTATCCAGAATTTCCTCACTTACCACCTCACCGGTTATTTCCCCAAGAGAAATCAACGCTGACTTGAGATCAATAGAAATCAGATCCTGCGGATCGCAATTCTCACATCCTTCTAAAGCTTTTTCAAGGGATTCTTTGCATTCCTTAAGGCACGCCTGCTGGCGCAGGTTAGTGCAAAAATCGCTCTCCGCTGGAATATTGCCTGCTACATTATTTTTAATTTCCTGCTTTAATGCTTCCAGTCCTGTTTTTTGAGTGGATGAAACTGCAATAACTCCTTTATTAATTGATTTTAAATCAGCAAGGTCGGCTTTAGAACCTACTTTTATTACGTTTTTGTGACTAATTTCTATACATTCAGGACATGTAAGATCATAAATGTAAAGTATAATGTCCGAGTTTTCCATTGTTTCTTTTGTTAAATTGATACCGATGGACTCAATATAATCATCAGACTCTCTCAAACCCGCCGTATCGATAAGAACCACCGGAATACCGTCTATATCGATGGATTCCTGAATAACATCACGAGTAGTTCCCGGAATTTCCGTGACAATTGCCCTGTTTGCATCTAATAATGCATTAAAAAGTGAGGATTTACCGGCATTTGGTTTACCCACAATCGCCACTTTCACGCCCTCCCGCATAAGGTTTGACGAAACTGACCCCCCAAGAATTTCATTTATAGAAAAAATAACAGATTCTATTATTTGTTCTATCTGGGAATACGCAGGCTCATCCACATCATCCGGAAAATCCACCGCAGCCGTAATTAAAGAAAGTAAATTAAGCACCTCAGCCCTTAACAGTCCGATCTTTTCTGCCAGCCTGCCGGACAAATTCAACACAGATGCCTGCGCAAACCTGTCAGTCTTTGCATGGATTAGGTCAAGCACCGCTTCTGCCTTACTCAAATCCATTTTTCCGTTCATAAATGCCCTTTGTGAGAACTCTCCTCGCTCCGCCAATCTTGCGCCATTAGATAAACACAGTTTAAGTATTTTTTTAACTATATTAATACCGCCATGGCACTGGATTTCAAAAACATCTTCTCCTGTAAAGCTGTTAGGAGCCTTAAAATAAAGCAATACAACCTCATCCACAAGAGTATCATCCTCGTGTATCCAACCATGATAGATTTTATTAGGTTCAAAATTTTCTATTTTAGATTTAAAGATTTTTTTGATAATTTGTTCTGAACCTTCACCGCTAAGCCGGACAACTCCTATCCCTCCCACACCAAGCGGGGTGGCTATTGCGGCTATGGTGTCGGTTTGTGTGAAGGTGTTCATATACATATACTACACTAATACTAAATAGCCATCAATTTATGTCATTTTAAAGCAGCGTAGGCCAACGGCTGCCTTTTGTTTTCCTGGCTTGCCCTGGCGTGGCCATTATATTTTTGGGGATCGTTAAGGGGCTTTGCCCCTTAACGATCCCCTTTTTCAAACGTTTGCGACGCCGACCTCGCTCAAGAAATTTATATTAAAAGGCAATTTTTTTTATGTTTTGGTTTTATTAGATTAAGTAAAGGAATAAACACAAATGCACATAAACCCTTCATTTTCCAGCCAGAAGCTTTATGACGCCAAGATACGAAATAAAAATAAAGAACCTATAAATGTTCAAATAACCAAATTATCATACGATGATCCTGAAGACAGGGAAGCCATGATGAATATTAAATTATTGTGGCAATGTTTGGATGATTTTTTTGATCCCGCACTCTTAAAAAAAATCGATGAGAATTTTAAATCAAAGAATGGAAATACGTTAGCTGTAGAATTAGTTGGTAGCTCAAAACTTGAGGGTAAAGTCTTATGTTTAGCTTCCGTATCTGGCAATGAAATTAATTTTCTCCAGGCAAGAACTGACGTTGAATATAAATCGCCCATATCGGATCCAAAGAGAAAATTTTACGGAGCCGGAAAAGCATTAATGTGGGGAATTTGCAAACATGCGAAAGATAATAATTTTAATGAAGTTACAGTCAATTCATGCAATGATAATTTTTACAAGACATTAGGAATGAAACCCGCCCCAAAACTAAATACAAAATACGGCCATAATTATTTTGTATTTGATCCCAAAGATATGGATTCTTTTATTAAAGAGACCCGGCACAAATACGAGACGATGGCTTAACCTGTTTTTTTACCAGCTTCTCCACATCATCAGCAATTCGTTTCTCCAGCGCAACCCCGAACATCTTATTCAGCTCTTTTATAAAGAAACACGGGCTGGTAACGTTTATTTCGATAATCCGATCATCCATTGTATCAAGGCCAACCATATAAAGCCCGTCTTCCATCAACTTTCCTGAAATTTCACTGCAAATGTATCTCTCCCGCTCGGTCAACTCAGCTTTTTTTAGAAATTGATCCCTATGATTAGTGAATTTAAAATCTTCTTCACTCGACAACTTAATCAGGCACTCCTCGTAGCATTCCCCTGCAATCATGATAACCCTTTTGTCCTGATTATTTGCCTTTTTCAAGTATTCCTGCACTATAACCGGTGTTTTTTTATGGTCTGTAGCTGTTTCAATGATTGTGTTGAGGTTTTTATCACCCTTTTTAAGATAAAAAACACCCTTGCCAAAGCACCTGTTCAAAGGCTTCAGGACTGCCTCGCCGTACTGGCTTACAAATTCCCTGATATGATCGGAATTGGAAGTCGTTACACTTGCCGGAACAAACTCGGGAAAATTATTTATATACAGCTTTTCATTTGCTTTCCTGATGCCTGATGAGGAATTCAGGATAAAAGTCCTGTTTTTATCAACAAAATCAAGGATTTGGGTTGCGAAAATGTACTCAATATTAACAGGCGGGTCTGGCCGGAAAAATATCACGTCAAAATCATTTAAGTCAGCCTCAATATACCTATTCTCTTTATAAATATCCTCACTGGCGGGCTTCATGAAAGCTTTGTATAAATGCGCAATTGGCCGGTTCAAATCCAGGGACAGCTTGTCTATAGTAGTTATATAGACTTCCTTCTCCCTTAAAAGAAATTCTTTTATGAGCCAGAAGCTGGTGACCAGTTCATTAAACTCAAAGTATTTATATTCAATTTTATCAATTACAAAAACAATTCGTGTTGCAAGCATAAAATAATGTTAATTTAACCAGTAATATTATACTACCATTTACCTTTTTTCTTCTGACCCGAGAAGCTACCTTTTTCCCTTTGTTCTTTTTCTTCTTCTGTTACTTCTGTTGCTTCAACATCAATAACCTGGGATTTCTGCGCCTGTTCTTCGCGTTCAATTATTTTATTGGCAGAAACTGTCTGTATAACCTGAATCACGTTACTGACTATCATATAAAGCAGTACGCCAGCCGGTATTGGGAAGAATATAAACATACCGGTTATCATTATAGGCATTATTTTTGCCATGCTCTGCTGCATAGCCTGCTGGTTCGGGTCCATATTAGCAGTTTTGCTAGCTGTAGTCATTACTTTCTGGGCAAAGTACATTGTTGCGCCAAATATCAGGATTAAAACAAGCACATCATAATGGAAAGTTGCTTCGACAACATTGGTTTTAGCCTGTGCAAAAAGGAGTGTGCCTTTCTTTTCAAATGTCAATGTTTCCATTTCTTTTGTAGAGTTATTTATAACCTCGATTTCAGCTTTTTCAAAGTCTTCTTCAAGTGCTTTAACAGGCAACTTTAAGTCATACAGGTCCATCTTAAAATCTACAGGCTCGCCAGGAATAATACTTCCCTGAATCTCAAGAGCTTTTTTATAGTCTGTTATTTCAACATTTTGGACTTTTCCATCTTTTAAATATATTTTAGCGGTTTTAGCCGCAGCAAAAGTATCTCTTTCTCCCACTCCATAAGTCATATCCCCTACTTGTCCGGCATGGCTTCTCAGTGGTGAATCGAGTCTTTTTATAAATAAAAATGATGAATCTCCGGCTAATTGAGTAAACTGCGGGCTCATCAGCGCTGTATACAGCAAAATGAATATAGGCATCTGTAATAAAAGCGGAAAACACCCGCCAAACGGGTTGAAGCTGTGTTCTTTATAAAACTCGCCCATCTTCTGCTGCATTTGCTGCGGGTTTGATTTATATCGATTCTGGATTTCTTTTAACTTGGGAGCTAACTGCTGCATTTTGCGCATAGACCGTTGTTGCGAAAGACTCAACGGCCACATGATAAGTCTTACTACCAGTGTCAAAAGAATTATTGCAAGGCCCCAACTGCCTGCTATATCTGCCAGAGCTTTTAATATTTGTACTGTAATACTTGTAAAGTCCACTGTTTATTATCCTTCTTATATATATTTTTCACTAATAATAATTACATAAACATTGGTGGATTTAAAATATTTATTGCAAAGGGTCATACCCCCCCGGGTTAAACGGATGGCACCTGCAAATCCTCTTTACTCCCAACCAGCCGCCTTTTAGCGCGCCATATTTTATTATGGCCTGTTTGGTGTATTCCGAGCATGAAGGATAAAACCTGCATACTTTAGGCATATATTTAAAAACTTTCTGGTATATGTTTATTAAAAAAATAAATATGGTTTTCATTTAAATCGCTTTGCTGCCCGTGTTATACAATCTGCAACAGCATCATACACCTGTTTATAATCAGCTTCAACTATAGGTGGGCGTGCAATAAAAATCAAATGCTGAAAATCCTTTAACGGAAAATCCTCAGCCTTCCGCATAACTTTATAAGCTTCTCTTATATGGCGTTTTGCCTTATTGCGCTTAACTGCCCGCTTATGTACTTTTTTCCCTACAATAAAGCCGACTCGCGTGGGGATTGATTCATCCCGCTTTTTATTGCTTACATATAAAACAAGCAGTGAATTTGCAACTGATCTTTTCTGGTGATAGACATATCCAAATTCACTGCTTTTAGTTAATCTTTCCGGTTTAGGCAGCATTATGCACGTTTTTTACATTGAACACCCAAAACATGACGGCCTTTTGCTCTTCTTCTTTTAATAACATTTCTGCCGCCAGGTGTGCTCATTCTTACTAAAAACCCGCTGACTCTTTGTCTTTTCTGCTTTGTGCCTTCTAATGTGCGTTTCATTTATATTTACTCCATGATTAATATTCGAACAGTACTTTATATTTAAACATAGTCATAAAAAATAATAAAGTATTTAAAATGGAGCGGACTCTATAGCGAAGTGAAGCTTTGCAAAAGGAAGATCGTTACCTTTGTTAAGTATCCCAACACCATAATCAACTCTTCCCATTAAATACTTACTGAGCTTAACTCTTAAACCGCCCCCTAAGCCCATAAGCGTGGTATCCCTGCCCATATTATTATTTCCATAAAAAGTACTTCCTAAATCCGCAAAACCAACACCCTGAAGTTTATCTTTAAGCGAAAATTTGCCCAGCCTGCTAAATTTATCTGGAATAATCGGGAATCTAAACTCAGTATTAAAATTATATCCATAATCACCCATAGCGTATGATGTAGGATAACCCCTTACAGTTGAGAATCCACCCATTCCTATTTGTTCTATTGCGGGCAAATTATCGTCACTTAACTGAGTACTCGCTTTTAATATTAAAACGCAGCTTTTACCTATAAGATTAATTCTTTGAAGTCCGCCAACATATTTAAAAAACTGTTCCCTGCCGCCAAACATATCCATCCCGAGAATAAAGTCAGAGTTATGAACCCAACGCCCATATTTGTCATTTGCTATTCCGGTAAAAGATATAGTCCCGGTCCTTATATGCGTGGGCGGATCACCGCCAAGTTTATCGAGACGCTCACCCAGCATAAAAATAGTATTTTCTTTGAAGTTCAAACTGCCCGTAGTAAATAGTTTATACTTATTTCCATTATACAAAGGTCTTGTTACATACAGCGCATAATCTGCAATTTTGGATTCAACATCATAATCTCTCAACGCTCCCCTGGTTACAGCTGAACCCCCATAGCCAAAAGACGCGCCTATCCTTGTCCCTCCATACCCAATAGGAAAATCATAACTTGCAAAAACAGAATCAACACTTCTTGATCTGCCATAATGTGCTGTCAGTCTGTCTCTAAAGCCTAATAAACTATCTAAAGTAACAGTGGTTCCAGCTTTGTATCTTCCTGTTGAATATGTGCCTGAATTATCTGCAGAAAAGTTAAGATGAAAAGGCTGTGTTTCCTCGACATTTAAAACAATATCTGTTTCGCCTAACTCTTCTCCTTTTCGGATCGTGGCTTTTAATTTAATATCGTTATTTTTGTTAAATTTAAGAATATCCTGCTCAATTTCAGGTACAAAGACAATATCCCCTTCTTTTTGCTTGATAGCATTTTTTAAATGAAACCCCCACGTGAATTTATTACCTTTTACAGTGATTTTGCCGATTTTTCCTTCTATAATCTTTATATTTACGGTATTTTCCATAATTTCCTGGGGAGGAAGATATGCCAGGGCTGTCCTTATACCATAACTTTTATAAAGTTCGGTTATTTCGCTCGCTATATAGTTAATTTCTTCTATAGTAAGTTCTTTATTCAGATATTTCTCTGTAATTGGTGTTATTTCATCATCCGTTAATAGCTGATTACCTTCCACAACAATTTTTTCTACAAATATTTTCTGAATATTTTCTTCTATAACAATTTTTTCCTGATCTTGTTCATCATCAGATTTTACATCTTCTTTTAATGCAATTTTTTCCAGCTTCATTTTCTGGCCGTTTATATATCCGGGTACAGGCGGATAATGATGATCTTCAGCATTATTATCTTCTATGGCATAAATTTTAGAACTTAATGCCATAAACAGTATGAGCGTTATTATAATTTTTAATTTCATATAATATTTATTTTAAATGTTTAGGCCATTTTCGGATATAGTTTTAAAAATGTATATAATACTAAAAACTTTTTGCTTATTTTTGAGAGGGGCGCCTTCGGCGAGCCTACAACTAAAATAATTGGTAGTGGTTAAATTTCAAGTGATAAATTGTAATGGATAATAAATATATGTGTAAT
>MFRL01000076.1 GCA_001784565.1 Candidatus Melainabacteria bacterium GWF2_37_15 | reverse complement strand
ATCAATGATTTTAATACACGGAATGTTTCCTCTATCTTCCACCTGATTTTATACTGCCTGACTATATCTTGCATTTCATAAAGCATTCTATTAGTATTAACCTTGATGATTTTACATCCAATATTAAAACCTTATTGTGACCTAAAACGTTTTCATTATTGGGTTTTATTCAATTTTAAGCATCTTTTTCCAAACGTTCCCGAATATTCAAGGATAACAAGATTGTTCAATAACAATCGAGAATATTTGATGGTTGTAATGAAAAAACTTGCTAATCTCTGAAGGGAAAATTTCGCATATAAATATTGGAAAAGAAGCGGAGGTAAGGCAATTGGAAAATATACTTGAGAATTTACAAGATAAATGGGTACTTTGTGATAGAGGAACTATTAATGCTAAAGTATGGCAAGAATTTTGGGAAGATAAGCAGATTAAAGTAAAGGTAACAGAAAGAAAAGAGAGGCAATGGATTGAAAATGTTTTTGGTTTTTTAAAGACAAAACTCGGACTTGATAAAATCCGAGTTCGCAAAATGCCTTCTTTTTTATCTAGGTTATATGCAATTCTTTGTTGCTACAACATAATCCTGGAGCTTAATTTGCCTATCTAGCAATTCGAGTTAAATATTGTATAAAATTTACACAATCGTTACAAATACTTCTTAATCCCACCCCATTGTCTTTTTATTATATAATTTTTAATTGATTGAACTTACGAGCAAGGAATTACAATTAAATGACGAAGATTACACCTGAAATAGAACAAGTTGCCCAAATAGAGGGCGTATCTCCTTATGAATTAGCACAAAATGTTGCAGATGGCACAGTTGTTATATTAAAAAATATTAACCATGACATCGCTCCTATTGGCGTAGGTCAGGGTTTATCAATAAAAATCAACGCCAACATCGGCACATCCCATCAGCGAAGCACACTTGAGCAAGAGCTGGAAAAACTTGATATATGTGAGAAAACCGGTGCGGATACAGTAATGGACTTATCTACCGGCTCCAATATTAATGAAACAAGAAAAAAAATTATGCAAAAATCCAGTATCCCTGTGGGGACTGTTCCCATTTATCAGGTAGGAGTTGAAGCAGCAGAAGCAGATAAAGATAAAATGCTCAGTGTAATAGAAGACCACTGCCGTGACGGAGTTGATTTTATTACTGTACACTGTGGTGTTACAAGAGAAGTGCTTAAACGGCTTGAACAGGACGGTAGAATTACCGGAATAGTCAGTCGTGGCGGTTCAATGCACGCCTCATGGATAAAAAAACACAACATGGAAAACCCTTTGTACGAATATTATGACGAACTGCTTGATATAGCAAAGAAATACAATACAACGCTGTCCCTTGGTGATGGTTTGAGGCCGGGTTGCGGAGCGGACGCGGGCGACAGGGCACAGGTTATGGAAACCATAGTACTTGGCGAACTTGTCCAACGTGCAAGGAAAGCAGGAGTTCAGGCTATGGTCGAAGGTCCCGGACATGTTCCGCTTAACTTAATCCCTGGAATGATTGAAACAATTAAGACCCTTACAAAAGGTGCACCTTTATATGTACTTGGGCCGCTTGTAACAGATATAGCACCGGGATATGACCACATAACTTCAGCTATTGGCGGTACATTAGCAGCGTTCTCAGGGGCTGATTTCCTCTGTTATGTTACCCCCAGCGAGCACCTCGGCTTACCGGATGCGGAACAGGTAAGACAGGGCATCATCACATCCAAAATTGCAGCCCATGCTGCTGATGTGGCAAAAGGCAGGAAGCAATCAATTGAAAGAGACAGGCAGATGTCAATTGCAAGGATGAACCTGGACTGGAAAAAGCAAGCAGAGTATGCCATAGACAAGGATATTTTTGAGAATATAGAAGTCGGAAAGCCCTGTACAATGTGCGGTGAATACTGCAGCATGAAAACTTTCAGGGAAATAGTTAAATTGTAAAAAAAATTAGAATATAATAATATAATGCAAAAATTAATACTTGGCATATTAATATTATTATTTTCAAATTCATGCGTTTGGGCTGAAACTCTGGATTTTAATAATGTTCTGGACAAGGCTGTACAGAATTCATTTGACTTGAAGATATCCCGACTTAATGTTGATATCAGCAATGCCGGAATAAAAGAGGCTCGTTCGGAATATTTCCCTATGCTAAGCACAAGTTTTTACAATTCATACGATAGAGACTTAAGTAACAGTTCTTCAAACATTAATTCCGTAGGCGATAGCGTAATTTTAGGCACAACTCGCTACCAGAACGCCTTATCCCTCGGTATGCAGTATAACCTGTTCGACTTTGGCATACGGGGAAAGAAAATGTTAATCGCCAAAAAAGACAAAACACAGAAGGAAATTGAATACGAAAGACAGCTCAGGAACTTGAAAATCGAAATTGTTGATCTTTATTCTCAGGCCCTACTGGCAAATAAGGAGCTTGCAACTAATACAGAACTTATGCTTTTGAATAAAGACCTGTTTGCTATGTATGAAAATCTTAGTGTTGCAGGAACTATAAGAAAAACAGAAATGATGAACCAGGCGCTTAAGGTTGCACGGCTGATAAACAGAGCTGACGAGCTTAAAACAGAACTTAAAAATACACTTATGGATATTTCCCTTAAAACTCTTGATGAATATGACATTAAAGACTTACAGATCCAGAATATTTTTGATACACCTAAGGAAAATGATAATATAGAACTGGTTAGTAATGTAATTAAGCTGGAAGCAGTAGAAACAGATTTTATTGAGACAAAAAATCTGCCTGAATACAAATCTTACCAGCTTGAAATTGAAAAGAAATATGCAGAACTCTCTATTTTGAAAAAACAGAGGCTTCCGCAGTTCAGGCTCACCTCAAGCTATTATTTTTACGGGTCAGACAAGAATGATTTTATGGATACATTTAGTGATTTTGAACATAGAAGCTTATCATTCAGAGTAGCTTCGACTTTGCCGATTTTTGACGGATTTAAAAATAAAGCCCAAAGAGAAAGAGCAGAACTTGAAATCCAAAAACTGGAAGCCGAGAGAGATAAACAGGTTGAAAGAATAAAAACGTATTATGAAAAAGTTTTTGAAGAATCCAGTGATTTTTCGGAAAAGTTAAAAAACCAGCAGGGCTCAATTCAACTGGTCACTGAAAAGCTGGAATTGCTTGAAAGGTTAAATAACCAGCAGCTTATTGATAAGATAACTTATTTAAACGAGAAGTCCGACCTGATAAGCCAGAGTTTTGAGCTGGAAAAAGTAAAAATAACTAATGATGTAAATATGTATAAATTAAATGTTTTAAGGGAATAAAAATGCAGACTGGATTAATATGTTTTGAATTAATAGCCAAAATTAATCAGATAAACGTTGATTTGCGCGCAATGACTCGGGAATACGGCCTCACTGATGAGGAAATTTCCAAGGAAGAGCTTATCAGAATAGTTAAAAACTTTGAGTTTAAGGCAAAAATCAAAAATCATTCAATAGAAAAAATTTCAGAAAAATATCCGCTTCCACTAATTGCTGAAAAACAGGATAAATCATTCCTGGCTGTATTAAAAATCAACACTCAGGAAAAAAAAGTTCTTATTTTTGAACCTGTGGAAAAGCAGACAAAAGAGCTGACATTTGCAGAATTTGATGAAATAACCACCGGTGAACTTATTATTCTCAGCCATAAATTAATAAATTCCCAGATAAAGTTCGGATTTCAATGGTTTTTCAATGAAATTCTCCAATATAAGCGTGTCATCGCCGAAGTAATGGTTGGTTCGTTTATAGTTCAGCTTTTTGGACTCGTAACACCGCTGTTCACTCAGGTTATTCTTGATAAAGTACTTGTACATCACAGTATGACAACGCTGGATGTGCTGGCAATTGCCTTTGTTGCTGTCATGATCTTTGAATTTCTTCTTAATATTTCAAGAAAATATATTTTTATACATACAGCAAGCAAAATTGACGCAAAGCTTGGCGCAAAACTTTTTAAACATCTGTTTTCCCTGCCATTTGTGTATTTTGAGAACAGAAAAGTCGGGAATATAATCGCACGTGTCAGGGAACTTGACCAGATTCGGGAATTCATCACTAATAAATCAGTTTCAGTAATAATTGACCTGTTTTTCTCAGTGGTTTTCGTACTTGTAATGTTACTTTACAGTGTAAAGTTAACATTCGTAGTGCTGGCTTTTGTTGCACTAATTGGTATTCTGTACCTGCTTATTACGCCTGAATTACGTCGCCGGCTGGAAGAAAAATTCCAGATGGGTGCGCAATCTAATTCCTATCTGGTCGAATCCGTAACAGGCATGCAAACAGTAAAATCCCTCGCAATAGAAGGATCCATGCAAAGGAAATGGGAAGATTACCTTGGAAATTATGTTAAATCAGGCTTCCGACTGGCAAATATGGGTAATATTTCAGGCGCAATCTCTGGTTTATTTCAAAAATCAATGACAATTGCCATACTTTACTTTGGCGTAAAACTTGTATTGGAAAATAAACTTACTATCGGCCAGTTAATAGCTTTCAATATGTTGTCAGGCCAATTCACAATGCCGGTATTAAGGCTTGTGGGTCTATGGAATGAATTCCAGCAGGCACTTTTAGGTGTTGACAGGCTTGGTGATATTCTCAACCACCCTGTAGAAATCCAGTCCAGCAAGCTTATTACCCTTCCAAAACTCCAGGGTGCAGTTAAATTTGACAAAATTAACTTTAAATACAGCCCTAATACCCCGAATGTTCTTACAGACCTCAGCTTTGCCATAAACCCGGGTATGAGTGTCGGGATAGTTGGAAGGAGCGGCAGCGGAAAAAGCACTGTAACAAAGCTTATTCAGAGACTATATCTCACAAATGAAGGCGCAATATATATTGATGGCGTTGATGTAAGGCATATGAACCCCATGTGGTTGAGAAACAACATAGGAGTTGTTTTGCAGGATAATTACCTGTTCTCAGGCACAATAAGGGAAAACATTTCGCTACCTCACCCTGATGCACCGATAGAACTCATACTCCAGGTGTCTAACATCGCAGGTGCGCATGAATTCATTGCCCAGATGCCCGAAGGTTATGACACAATGGTTGGGGAAAGAGGTTCTACCCTTTCTGGCGGACAAAAGCAGAGGATTGCAATAGCTCGCGCCTTAATTACTGATCCGCGGGTTCTTATTTTTGACGAGGCAACTTCAGCGCTGGACTATGAATCCGAGCGGATTATCCTGACTAACCTTGATAAAATAAAACAGGGAAGGACAACTTTCATTATTGCGCACAGGCTATCAGCAGTAAGAGCCAGTGATGTTATTATTGTACTTGAGCAGGGGCGTATCATTGAAGCGGGAACGCACGACAAATTAATGGAAAGTAAAGGATATTACCATTATTTGAACAGCCAGCAAGAAGGTCTAGGAAAACAATAAAATATAGTATATAATATAGATATATAAATATATCGCCGCTGGGTAAAAGGGATAATATGGCAGTAAATCCAACATATGGTAATGACATAATAGTTGGAAATGATTATAGCGAAACACTATACGGTGATGCGTATTACTCAAACGTGCAAACTAATAATTCTTCCTATAGCAATATAACTATAAACTATGGAAATGATACAGTTTCAGGCAATGGGGGAAATGATCGAGTATCAGGTGATACATATTACGGTAACAACACAAATTACAGCGGTAATTTTAATACAATCACTGTAAACTATGGAGATGATACCATCTCTGGCGGGAATGATAATGATATTATTTATGGCGAAAACTATTATTTATTAAACAGGAATTATAACTCGTATTCCTCTATTATTACTGTAAATAGCGGTAATGATGTTATTTATGGCAATGATGGTAATGATCTTATAATTGGTGATAGTTACTCAATAGAAAACAGTAATTATTACGGCAATTTTAATACTATTAACTTGACATATGGAAATGATACTGTATTAGGCGGATATGGAAATGACATAATATATGCAGATGGATTTTACGAATATAACTATAATGATATTTATTCTGAAAATACAATAAATATAGTGCCCGGTAATGACTCCATAGATGGCGGCCCAGGTGCTGATACTATGTATGGAGGAGCAGGAGACGATATTTATGTAGTTGATGATATTTCAGATGTTGTTACAGAATATTTGAATCAAGGAAATGATACTGTACAATCGAGTATAGACTATACGCTTGGTGATAACCTTGAAAATCTCGTATTAACTGGTACTGCTATTAGCGGCACTGGCAATAATTTAGATAACGTATTAACAGGCAATGCTGGCAATAACCTCTTGAACGGAGGCGTAGGTAGTGATACATATAATTTTTCCAGCGGGTACGGACAGGACACAATAGAAGAATTTAACGGAACCGACCAGATTAAATTTGGCCCTGATATTACAGTAAATAACCTTACCGTTTCTAAACAGGACAATGACCTTGTATTGTTTACAGGAAACGACAGCATCACGATTAAAAACTGGTATGTTTCTGATGATTATAAAATCGAGTCAGTTTTATTCAGTGATAATTCGTCACTTACTGCAAGTCAGCTGGAAAATATGACAAGAGTAATAATTAGCCCAGGTCCAGGTAACCATAACATACATAACAGCGGCGGCGATGATATTTACCTGTTTAATACAGGCGATGGCATAGACGCGTTACACGATACAGACATTGATAATATTGCCGGCTATGACATAATTCAGTTTGGCGAAGGTATTTCTAAAGAAGACATTGCTTTTTATCTTCAAGGCAACCACCTTGTAATCAATTACGGTGAAAACGATCAAGTAACAGCTTACAATCATAAATGTCCTAACCATGGCATTGAAAAGATTGAATTGGCTGACGGATCATATCTTGAAGAGAGTGATATAAACACTATTATTCAGCATATTGCAGCTTATGAAGCTCAGGACAAAGGTATTGACTTTAAATCTGTTGAAGATGTTAAAAATAATGCTGATTTAATGAATGCAATCGTACAAAGCTGGAATTAAAGCGTTCATACTCTCTGCATTTTATGTTACGATTTAATTTATGATATTTGATAAAATAAAAAACCTCCTTAATAAGGACGACTCACACGAGTTTAAGCCTTTGCTCTCAGAAATCGAGGACAGTCCTGACAGCCCGCTTGGCCTGTTTACATTCTGGACAGTGGTTGCGTTGATTGTTTTTGCCGGATTGTGGCTGTTCTTTGGGAAAGTTGATGTGGTAATTACTGCACGTGGAATGGTAATCCCTGACGGCGAAGTTAAAATCATACAGCCCCTTGATGCAGGTGTTATAAGTCAAATACTCGTTAAAGAAGGCGTATTTGTTAAAAAAGATGATGTTTTGATAGAAATAGACCCTTCAAGTACAGAACCAGCACTGGCTTCCAGGGAAGAAAATCTTAAAAATATTGAAATAGAGATTGAAAGGCTTGATGCGCTTTCTTCAGGAAAGTTATTTAATCCTGATTCATCAAAATACAACGCAGAACTAATCAAAAACCAGCGAGATATTTATAATTCCAGCCTCGCAAGCTATAATGAGCAGCTTGATTCTGCTTATACAGAAAAATCTAATTATGAAAACCTTCTTGCGGCAAGCGTTGATAGAGAATCCAGACTTAAAAAGGTTATGGATATAATATCAAAAGATGAATACATAGAAGAAGTTAACAAAATCAAAAGCTATAGATCAGAAATAGCCAAAGTAAACAATAACATCAGTTATATAAAAGCAAAATTCATGACAGAAAACCAGAAAGAGCTGGCAGACAAGCAAAAGCAGGTAACTGAATTAAAAGCGGAAGTTGACCAGACTAAATTCAGGAATACAAAACAGAGAATAACCTCTCCAGTAGACGGACATGTTGATAAAATTTTTATGCATACAATAGGTGGTGTTGTCCAGCCAGCACAGCAATTGATATCCATTACACCAGTTGATGTGCCGTTACTCGTAAAAGTGCAGGTTTTAAACAAGGATATCGGCTTTGTAAAAGAGGATATGGAAGCAAAAATAAAAGTAGACACTTTCAGCTTCCAGAAATACGGCCTGTTAAAAGGCAAGGTAATTAATGTTTCTAAAAGCAGCATAATAGACGAAAAACTCGGCCCGGTGTATGAAGTGTTTATTCAACCACTGGAAACCGAGCTTATGGTTGAAGGAAAACAAGAATCAATCTCATCAGGTATGAGCCTTGCCGCTGAAATTAAAACCGGCAAGCGCAGAATCATTGAGTTCTTTATTTACCCTCTTATTAAGTATCTGGATGAAAGTATTAGCGTAAGGTAAGGTTTATTTTTTACTTCACCTTCACTTTTTTAATCATTTCCTCCAATTCCTGCGGGGAAACTGTATTTGGCGCTTCAACTTTATCAAGGCCCCGGTCAAGAATACCGGTTTCTTTTTTCTGAAGATCGTCACCGGCCCGCACAAGGTCACGCCCTTCTGTCATACTATGGATCCTGACCGCCATTTCGGATGGGGATCCTTCGCTGTTTAGGAATTCCTGCACACTATAACTTGGCCAGTCAGAAGGCAGGTTTTCATATTTTGTAAAGTCTTTTTTAGCACTGTCTGTGAGCCTTAAATCGACCTGTTCGTTTATAACTTTTTCCACATAATTTTTTTGCGATTCAAACCTGCTTGGCTCATGGATATCAGTTCCAATTATCTCTTCAGGGTCGCGCTTTTCGTATTTTTTAATCATTTCTGATGCAAGGCGCAAATGTTCCAGCTCATGTGAAAGGAACATTTCCCATATATCTTTGATTCTTTGGTCCTTCTCCTGTTGCACAAAGGTATAGTAGTTGCACACCTCGGTAAATTCATGCAGCAATAATTTTTCAAGCAGGGTTTCATTCGGGTCAATTAGCGATTCGTACATTGAAACGTGTTCTTCCTCGACCTGTCCTATTTCAGCATACAGCTTCCTTAATGTAGGGTTTCCGTACTCCATACCGTGTTCTTTGTAGAAATTATGCGTCTGTTGCTCGCCTGCCAGCAGGGTTAAAATATTCACTTTTGTGGCGGGTTTTGCGGTGTTTTTATCATAATGCTTTCTGAGCCTCAATGTTGGGTCATTATGGTGATCCTGCGTTGGCCTGCCAGGGAAAACATCTGTCATTCCTTTTAAAATTACGTTAGGGTCTTTATTTTCCAGTACCTGATACATTTGAGAATACCTGTACAAATGGTCAAAGTCCTCTAATAATCCAAAATCAAAAACTTTCCTTACATAATCATCAGTTTCAATCTGTGATAAATAAGCTGTGAGATCAGTAGCAACCTGTTCGTATGCAAGTGTGCTTTCTAGTATCGTCTGGTCAGCTGGGATAAGCCAGTTAATTGTGGTTTGCTGCTGGTCTTCTATAAGCCTTGTTCGTGCAATCGCATTTTTAATGTCTTCATTGTCCATATGCCTTGCAACGCAATGCTTGAACATCCACGCTTCCATTTCTATGCCGTTTATTAAGATTTGTCTGGTACGTGTATACGGATCAACATCGTGTTTGTCATAAGGCAGACGAACTATCTGTTCCCAGTTTCTCATCTGTTTATCCAGTGGTGTTCCTTTTTCTTTTAACGGATTAAATGCCATGATAAATTCTCCTTTTTGTAAACTTCGCAATATATTAACAGGATTTTTCGCTTCTTAAATTCGCTTGTTGGGCCATGGTTTTTTCTAATTGCTAGCAATTTTTGGACAAAAAATGTTTTTATATATATGGAAGAAAGTAAGATTAGGGAAGTTTGTGCAGTCTAGCATTGATAATAGTATAGGCCGGCTGGATACAGCGGCTGGGCAGGCTTTATTTTATTCAGCGGGGGTATTACCTCCGTTGCGAAGGGTTCAGTCTGTTCCTGACAGAATAAAAGATAAAAACTACGAAGGCGCCGCGCTTCAGGTAGGCGTTGCCGGGCTGAATATTTTTGGTGATTTAAGAGAATTAGAGCTTGCTGCAAAAGAAGGGGCTGACATTTTCTCGAAGGGGGTATGGCCTTCTGTCAAAAACTACAAGGGTCAGCACGCAATGAAGCTCCTTGAAGGAACTGTTGCAGAAGGGTTATTTGAAAAAGTACCTTTTCTAAGTAAGTTAAATGATTATGATGATGTTCTTTATAACACTAGATTTGGCAAATTTTTGCAAAGGACTTTAAATTTAGGCATTGATGAAGCTAAAACTGATTTCATAGAACGAGCTCCGACAAAAATACCTTTTACTAACAAAGAAATATTACCGACAAACCCTTTCATGAATGCTTATAATTTTAAAGGTAGCTATTTGCAGCAATTAGCAGGAAGAGCACTTCATAGAATTTCTAAACTTGGATTAATTACGGGCATAGCTCTTGAAGTTCCTGCCTTAATAAGGTCAATAACTGACACTAAAGGTTCATATGGAGATAAAGCAAAAGCATTTGGTAAGCAATTAATAAAATCATCAGGTTTTGTAGGTTTTACAACTGCGGGTATTGCACTTGCAGGAGCTGCATTAGCTCCGACTAGCCTAATCTTAGGGTTGGTTTCAATGGCAGCAGGTTCTGCTATAGGTATAATAGCGTCTAAAGAATTTAACAAGCAGGTTGATAAAATTATTTCTTAGCTAGTTTAGTCAAACTATCAGCCATTCTTCCAATAACGTCAGCTGCCCAATGTTTAGATTGTTTTGCTTGCTCTGCAACTTCTTTTATAATTACAGGTGCAGTTTGACGGTTTTTCCTATAAGCTCCATTAACCTGTGTTGCAGTAAAAGCACTAAATTTGCTTCCATCTTGAGGCCCTATTTGTTCCAACTTTTCCCATATTAGCTTGGCTTCGGGGCTAAGTCCTTTAAACTTGACATTATTAACATTCCTGCTCTGAATATTTGCATTACTGTATAGATTTTGCCCTATTATCATCTTAAATACCTCACAATTATTGTCTATTATTTTAAAGTTTAAACATAAAAAAAATTGCCTTTTCAGATAAATTTTAACGATTGTTTACAAAAATTGCTGAAAAAGAGAACTGAAATGCCCTGACTTTAATACCTTCTTGAAAAATTTATAAATGTTTGTTATAATAATTATACAAATAATATACTTGGAATAAATGGATGTCGTGAGTTCAAGAAGCAGAAAATTTTTAAAATGTCGCATTTTGTTGCATTTTGTTGCATTTATTTCTGAATAAAATAATTTTTATCTCTATAGCGGATGAATTTATACAACCTCCAATATAACGTTGAGTAAAAAATATGGAGGTGTAACATGAAAAAAGTAGCAATAAACGGATTTGGCAGAATCGGCCGCAATACCTTACGAGCTGCCGTAAAAAGCGGTATATTCCATAAACTGGACTTCGCAGCTATTAACGACCCGGGTATGACGCCGGAATTGGCAGCCTATCTGCTGGAATACGACTCGGTTATGGGCAGGTTCGAAGGTGAAATCTGGCCAGAACCCGACGCAATCACAGTTAATGGAAAGAAAATCAAACTCCTCACCGGCAAAGACCCACTTGAACTAACCTGGAAAGACCTGGGAATTGATGTTGTGATTGAATCATCAGGTTTTTTTACTGAAGCTGTTAAAGCTAAAGGACATATACAAGCAGGCGCGAAAAAAGTACTTATATCAGCCCCGGCAAAAGGTGAAGACATTACAATAAACCTTGGCGTTAACCAGGAGATGTACGACACGACTAAACACAACATCATCGCAATGGCTAGCTGCACCACAAATTGCCTTGCGCCTGTAGCCAAAGTGCTTAACCGGGAATTCGGCATTATAAACGCTTTTATGACTACAGCACATGGTTATACAAGCAGCCAATTACTCCTTGATGGCCCGTCGAAAAAAGATGTGAGAAGAGGCAGGGCTGCTGCTATAAACATAGTCCCCACTTCAACAGGCGCAGCTAAAGCAGTGGAACTTGTTTTGCCGGAAGTAAAAGGCAAACTTGATGCGCTTGCCTTAAGAGTTCCTGTGCCGGCCGGAAGTATTATAGACCTTGTAGCCACAACAGAAAAGAAAATTACAGTTGATTCTGTAAATCAGGCTTTTAAAAGAGCATCAGAAGAGGAATTAAGAGGGATTATTCATTATACAGAAATTCCCCTTGTAAGTTCCGATTATGTTGGCTCGCCATACAGCTGTGTAGTTGATGCAAAGCTGACCAGGGTTTTAGGTGAAAATATGGTTAAAGTATTTGCCTGGTATGATAATGAATTCGGTTACAGTTCAAGGCTAGCTGAATGTGCTCTATTTATAGCCGAAAAGATGTAAATTTGTATCGCTTAAAAATAAGCAATTTTGTTATTGTTTACTCCTCTTAATCAAGTTAAGTTAGATAAATTAAAGTTAGAAACAATAATTGTAAATTAATTAAAGGAGGAAATTATGGGTGAACGTGGACCAATGCCTGGTCATGCATATGGCGCAGCCGCTATAACACAGGCATTACATGGGGTTGATTTCCCTAAATCAAAAAATGAAATTATGAGCGAATTCGGAAACAAAGATATCGAATTTAAAAAGGGAGAACATAGAAAACTAAGAGACGTCTTAAAAGATCTTCCTGATCAAACATTTAACAGCCCTGCTGATCTAGAACGTGCTATACACGAAAAAAAGGCTGCATAATTTATTTATAAACAATTAAAAATGGGCTGTCCTGTTCGCAGGGCAGTCCTTTTTATGAAAGTAATTTAAAAGTTGTCTTAAGCTCCGGTTTCGTATATTATTTTGATTGATTATTATAAGGAAATATCTATGATATCAACAAATGATTTTAAAACCGGTATGACAATAGAAATCGACGGCAACGTGTGGACAATAGTGGAATTCCTGCACGTAAAGCCAGGTAAAGGCTCTGCTTTTGTGAGATCAAAGCTTAAAAACGTACAAACAGGCGCAGTAATGGAAAAAACTTTCCGCGCAGGTGAGAAAATGCCTAGAGCTATCGTTGATAAAAGAGAAATGCAATACCTCTATAACGCTGGCGAAAACGAATTTGTATTCATGGATAATGAATCTTATGATCAAGTAACCATGACTTCCGAGCAGATCGGGGACATAAAAAAATATTTGAAAGAAAATATGAATATTACTGTGCTTAAGTATCAGGAAAAGATTATAGGTATAGATATACCTAACTTTGTAGAACTTGAAGTAGTTGACACTCCTCCTGGAGAAAAGGGCAACACCGCTCAGGGTGGCACAAAGCCCGCCAAACTTGAAACAGGGGCAATTGTCAATGTTCCATTCTTTGTTAATAATGGTGATAAAATCCGGGTAGACACAAGAACTAATTCATATTTAGACAGAGCTTAGTTTTTTATTGATGCTTTTATATTTATAAGCGTCAACAGCACTATACATAACCATACCAGCAGTAAATGCACCAGCTAAAGGTATTGCAACCGTACTTAATACAATTGCACCAGCAACTGTAATACCTAATAATGCACAACCTTTACTTGTTTGATCATTTAACATTTGTCCCCATCCCGGTATAATCAAAGAGGCTAAGGCTGGAAATACATTTTTTCCTGAATTTTTTTTAATTAGTTCTTCTGCTTCTGTTACATTTTCTTTCTTGTTGGCTTTAAAAGAAACCGTGTCTTTAATTTCAGAATTTTCAAAAGCAGAGTTTGGTTGTTTGGCAGAGTTTACATTTTGTGTACTGGCAGAGATAGTTCGTGTAAAATTTACCGGTAAAAATGTAACATTGGTCATATTAATTTATTTCCATATTATTACATCACTATATTTTAAAATAATTTTGCTATTTTTACATCCTGCAAAAGAATGTATAATCGAAAAACAATCCAGATATAGTTGTCTTGATTTCTAGTTTCGTTTATTATCTGAATTATATAGATTATATAAGAGGATTTAATATTATGAAAATGGATTTGGAGTATATTGAAAAACTGGTGGAGCTGGTTTCTAAAAATGAACTTACTGAACTTACAATTGAAGAAGGCGAAAACGCAGTAGTCATAAGAAAAGAAAAAGAAGTAGTAACCACACAGGTAGCAGCACCCGCACAGGTAATGGCTGCACCAGCAGTTGTTCCACAGGCTAAACCTGAAGCACCAAAAGCAGAAGCCCCAAAAGGAATTGCAATTACTTCCCCAATGGTGGGCACTTTTTACAGATCACCATCACCTGGAGCAGCTCCGTTCACTGATGCAGGCAAAACTGTTAATATAGGCCAGGTCGTATGTATTATTGAAGCTATGAAGCTTATGAACGAGATAGAAGCGGAAGTAGCTGGTAAAGTTATTGAAATTTGTGTAGAAGACGGTCAGCCTGTTGAATTTGGCCAGACATTAATGATTGTTGCCCCTTAAGGGGTAAGCCCTAAACATCTCCCCTCTGGACACGCTTTAAACGTGGAATAGTCAGAGAAAGGAGGTGATGCCGCTTGAGGATAGTTGTCTCAAAATGGGACTGGTTAGCGATAATAATATTATTATTGTTGCTAACTAAAAATCAGGAACTATTAAAGCTCCTGATTTTCATTCTCAAATAAAATGGGCTTTTAAAGAGGATGTCTTTGCAGGGCATCCTCGCCCTATATTTATGATAACCGATTTTAAAAATTTTTCAATCGCATACTTTTCAGGTAAAATTTAACCATAACTAGAATATATTCTATGATAAGTTGAGTATATACCAATCCCAGAATAAAATTCAGATTGTCTGATAATTTAGCAAGTGGAGTTTAGTTCCGACGAATTGCCGCACTTCATCCCTGTATTGATGC
>MFRL01000075.1 GCA_001784565.1 Candidatus Melainabacteria bacterium GWF2_37_15 | reverse complement strand
TAAATACTGCTGTAAGATTAGTATAGCAGAAGCAACGTCAACAAGCTCTTTATTTTTTGAAGGTTTTTTGTTTAGTTCAATAAGAGCCCTCTCAGCTATTTTACTGGTCAATCTCTCATCTTCCAGCTCAACGTTTACAGATATATTTTTTTTTAGCAACTCTACATAGGATAACACATCTTGTGCCTGAAAACCCAGAGTTCCATCCATATTTTTTGGAAGCCCGGCTACAATTACGGAAACACTATATTTTTCGCATAATTCTTTTATTTCATTAACTGATGCATTTTCGGGTTTTCTTTTTACAGCCTTCAACGGCTGCGCAGTAATACCCAGCGGGTCACTTATGGAGACCCCTATTCTTTTTGTTCCTATATCAAGCCCTAGAATTCTCTGTGTTATTTGTGTCATGTGTACATAAAACTTCTATTAACTCTGCGATACTTTGTTTTTTTGAATCTCCGGAGTCGATGGAGGCTTCTTTTCCTGCCTTTCTCTGATTCCATGGATTTAGTTTCTGTTGTTCCTGGTTATAAAGGTTATATTCATGCCTTATTAAACCTTCAAGAATCGTTTTTTTAACAATTTTCCTGACAAAAGAATTATTAATTATATCAAAAGTACTTTCTGGAGCTATTGCCCAGGCGAGTGAGGCTACAATGTTTCGAAAATGGGGTAATTCCGTAATATTAAAAAGAATTGCGGTATTTTGTAGTCTTTTTTTATACATCTTTCTCACAGAAAAATCAAAAACTGAAGGTATAAGTTCGGTTATTTCATGCTCGATTTGTTCAGTAAGTTTGTTAGGGTTTTTAAGGTAAAACTCTTTTTTTTCTGTGATTTTATTTACTATTTTTTCAATATTATCTTTAATCGCTCCATGGTCGTCATCTTCAAAAAACCATGCATCAAAATCAGGGAATTTATGGAGCGCTTTACTTTCTTCTAAAAATAGCCTGTCTGCCCATTCTCTTGTCATTTCTTCACGGTCGTAGTTTATAGGTTGGATATCTTTTATGATAATTTTCCAGGCCACGTATTCGTACGGAACAGGCAGGTTGTTTACTTTATTTATTTTTTCGGCCTCTTCAAGAATATACCTGGTGTATTCTGGTACAACCAGGAACCTTGTGGTCTTTTCCTGAAACCTTTCAATAATTCTCTTAAAATCATCTTTGCTTATGCCATAAAACCCGAAGCAGTCCAGAATGCCATGAACATCGTTTATTATTATGTTCATCATTAAAATATCGCCATTTGGTTTTATCCTGCTTGCAATAACTGCCTGGTTTCCCATTCCGTCCGGTATAGTCAGGTGGCATTCATAAATATCAGAAACTTTTGTTATATCGTGGTTTTTATCAAAAACTTGCGGGTTTTCAATATCTATACCAGCCAGTTTAAGCATATTAAGGCTTATTTTAGCTTTTTTCTTAAGTTTTTCATCATTGTAAAAATTAATAATATCCTGCAATATTGGAACTGCTTTAATTGAGCGGGATTCTCCCAGTATTTCTATCAAATACTCATCCATATGACAGGCCTGTCGTGATTCCAGGGCTGGCGCAATTACATTAACTATATATTCACCAGAATAATCTTCATGCAGCGATTTAACAAGGTTAAACTGCTCAGTTTCAGGAAGCGAAAACAGAAAATCAAGAAAATCTATCTGAGCTTCAGGATTCATGGATGCAATTTCTAACAGTTTTCTTGTTTCTTTATCCACGATTGATTTTGGGTCTTCGAGGTAGTTTAAGAATTCCTCGGGGTCAGTATTATCGCCCAGGTTTTTAAGTGTAATTCCTGCGAGGTCTTTTAATTCATCTGATGCTTCCGGTGATTTAATATAAGACCACAAAATATCCTGTACCTGTTCAAGGGTAGCGAACTCTTGCAGGAAGGATGATATAATCTGCCCTTTCTGGTAATTTACCTTACGGAGCTCTTTTGCAAGGATTTCAACTACATAATCCTTGTTACTAATTGAGTTGAGTTTTGATATATATTTAAGCTGCTGTTCCCTTGACATTTCGTCGAGGGAATTAAATTTTTGCATCATTAAAGAAATTTCAGCCCTTATTTGGAGCTTTGTGAGATCACGGTGTTTCAATTATTTCTTAGCTCCTCGCCAAAACGTGTCCAGTACTTTCTGGACTTCTGCTGAAGTAAATTTGTCTTCCAGAATAAAGTACTGCACGCATACCATCACGCATTCTGAGCAGATATTAACATTTGGTCCTTTTATCATTTTGATGACCATATGGTTCGGCCTGCCGCAGAATGAGCAGTATACAGGTTCCAGCTCCTGTGGCTGTTCCTGTTTTTTATCAACTTTTTCCGAGGATTTATCTTTTTTTCTCCCGCTGGAGAGGGAGACTACTTTTTCCTCATCACTCATGGCTTGTCCTTATGTAAAATATTATCTTCTCAATATTTTACAATTTATTTGAGAAATTGTCATTTCAGGTAATTGTTAAAATGCAGCTGATTTTTTTTAAAATTTAATATTTAATCAATCATTACTTCATTTTGAATACAATTTTTCAGCCGCAACCTGAAGAAATTTAGCCACCTCATAGGGTTTTTTAATAAAATATGAACCTTCAGCTTTCACCTTGTTTATAAAATCTTCGTTACGTTCCCCTGAAATCATTATGGTCGGTATAGGAGATTGTTTTTCTTTAGCAGCTTTTACCAGTTTAATCCCGTTATCACTCATAGGCTCAGATCCATATGTAGTAGGAAAAGATCCATCTGTAATAAGTAAATCATACTTAGCTCCGCTATTTAGTTTTCCTATAGCTTCATCAAAAGTCGCTTCTTCATCAACATGAAAGTCATTATCCCCATTTTCTTTTGCGCACATTTTCAGGCAAGCAGTATTGAGAATTCTCATGGTAGGCTCATCATCAACAACCAGCACCCTTGCATCGAATGCGAGCCTGTTATTTAAACTTCCTATGGCATTAAGCATTATTTTTACCTTTATGTTGTTTACATATTTCTAAAAACACGTGAAAGAAAAAATTGATAGTTGATATATTTGTTTAAATGTAAATTTTTTTTATTTTTAAATTTTTTGATGGAAGGGGCGCCGAAGGCGCCCCTTCCATCAAAAAGGCAGGAGGGGATGCTTCGCATCCCCTCCTGCCAGAAAATTGACATTTTTTGAAAAAATTTTTTTTGAAGTATAATTTTATTAACTATATTAGTAAAATTCGAATATAAGAGGTAACAACATGGCGGTTAAAGAAAAAGAAACAACCCAAACAACAGGTCAAATTGATTCTGAAAAGAAAAGATCACTTGAATCAACCATCAACAAAATAGAGAAAGACTTCGGGAAAGGCGCTATTATGCGTCTTGGAGACAAAACAGGCGTAGGAGTTGAAGCAATTCCTACAGGCATACTTTCTTTGGACGTGGCATTAGGAGTAGGCGGCGTGCCAAGAGGAAGAATTGTGGAAATATTCGGGCCTGAAAGCAGCGGGAAAACTACACTCGCTCAGCATATTATTGCAGAAGCGCAGGCAAAAGGCGGTATCGCAGCATTTATTGATGCAGAGCATGCTCTTGACCCTGAATATGCAAAAAACCTTGGTGTAAAAATTGATGAATTGCTCGTCAGTCAGCCAGATACCGGAGAACAGGCGCTCGATATCACCGAAGAACTCGTCCGCTCAGGCGCAATTGACGTTATAGTAATTGACTCAGTTGCAGCGCTTGTTCCAAAAGCTGAAATTGACGGCGAAATGGGTGATGCTCATATGGGCTTGCAAGCAAGACTTATGAGTCAGGCATTGAGAAAATTAACAGCAATAGTCGGAAAAACCAGGACTACTGTTATATTCATAAACCAGCTCCGTCAGAAAATCGGTGTATTCTACGGAAACCCTGAAACAACAACAGGCGGTAATGCACTTAAGTACTACGCTAGCTTGCGTCTTGACATAAGAAAAATTGAAACACTTAAGAAAGATAACCAGGAATATGGTAACAGAGTAAGGGTAAAAGTACTTAAAAATAAAGTTGCCCCGCCTTTCAGAATAGCTGAATTTGATATTATATATGGTGAAGGCGCTTCCAAGCTTGGTTGTATCCTTGATGCAGCAGTTGATACAAATGTCGTAAACAAGGCAGGAAGCTGGTACAGCTTTAATGACGAAAAATTAGGCCAGGGAAGAGAAAAATCAGTGGAATTCCTGAAGGAAAACCCCAAACTCCTTGGAGAAATTGAGACACTGGTAAGAAACAAAATTAAAAGCTCTGTAGCAACACCTGTTGACCCTGCAAAAGAAGATTTGCAGGAAATTGGCGAAGAATAACAGCTGTTTAAAATATTAGAAATTATGCTAATATTGTAAAAACAGTATGAGTTTTTAATTTGTTTTTAGTTATATATATACGAGGTATAGGACAATAGAAGGTAACAGCTTATTTATAACACTTAGTGTGGGTTTTGCCGTTCTTTTAACGCTATTGGTGGCTTATGCAGTGTTTCTTAATATGCAGCTCAAGAATAAATCCGAGCTTATAAACAGAATTAATGAAGAAACAGATAAAAGAGTCAAAGAAGCTGAAGAACTCATAAAAATCCAAAAAAAGGAAGCATTAATTGCTGCCAAGGAAACTTTCCATAATGAAAAACAGGAATTCGACAGGGAAGTCAAGCAAAGAAGGCAGGAAATAAGTCGGCTAGAAAGTAAGCTCCTTGAAAAAGAGGAAAAACTGGAAGCCAAACTCCAGTCAGTTGTTGACAGGGAAGGTGATCTTGCCAAAAAGCTGGATGAATTGTACGAAAAAGAAGACTATCTTGCTGATTTAGTACAAAAACAAACTCAGGAACTTGAAAGAATTTCCGGGATGTCCAGTGAGGAAGCCAAGAGAGTTTTACTTGAGCATATGGAAAAAGAACTGAAAAAGGAAGCAGCCCAGTTAATTCGGGAAAATGAGAATTACATCAAGGAAACTTCCCTCATAAAAGCCAGAGAAATTCTCTCTTCAACAATGCAGAGATGCGCCATAGACCAGGTTGTAGAATCAACGGTTTCTGTAGTTAACCTGCCAAATGACGAAATGAAGGGAAGAATAATCGGTCGTGAAGGACGAAACATTCGAGCCCTGGAAACACTTACAGGTGTTGATTTAATCATAGATGATACGCCTGAAGCAGTTGTTCTTTCTTCATTCGATCCGGTAAGAAGGGAAATCGCAAGAGTTGCGCTTGAAAAATTAATTAGTGACGGCAGGATTCACCCTGTCCGAATTGAGGATATGGTTCAAAAGGCCCAGGAAGAAATCGAGGAAATGATGTTCAAGGAGGGCGAATCCGCAGCCTTGAGCCAGGGAATTATGAACCTTCACCCTGAAGTTATCAGGACTTTAGGAAGATTGTATTATAGAACCAGCTATGGCCAGAATGTATTGAAGCATTCAATGGAAGTGGCTCAGCTTGCAGGGTCAATCGCTCTGGAAATTGGAGCGAATGTAGAGTTGGCAAAGCGTGCAGGGCTTCTGCATGATATTGGAAAGGCGCTTGATCAAAGCCAGGAAGGTACTCACATTCAACTTGGAGTTGAATTTGCGAAAAAATACGCTGAAAGTGAAGCTATAATTCATTGTATTGAAGCTCATCATGACGATGTACATGCAAACACTGTTGAAGCTGAACTTATAAAAATAGCTGATGCAATGAGTGCAGGCAGACCAGGAGCAAGACGTGACACTCTTGAAATTTACATCAAGAGAATCAAGAAGCTTGAAGAAATTGCAACCAGCTATGAAGGCATTAAGCGTTCGTTTGCGGTGCAAGCAGGGCGTGAAGTGCGCGTAATGGTAATGCCGCAGTCATTCGATGATGCTGGAGCTGAAAAGCTTGCAAGGGATATTGCAAAAAGAATAGAAGCAGAAGTGGATTATCCGGGCCAGATACGTGTTACCGTTGTCAGGGAAGTCCGCGCTACCGAGCTGGCGAAGTAAGGTTTTAAGAAACATATTTATAAAGGGTGCGCAATTGCGCATCCTTTTATGTCGTAAATTAAACCTGCGGCCATTGCCGGGCTTCGTGGATTACCCTTAAAATATGAATATAATTATCTTTAATTGTATAAGGAACTACGTATGGAGTCTTTGCGATAACAAGCTCCCTGGTGCCTGCAAGTCGCCCGGCTCTGCCGATAGCGGAGTTTCTGGACAAAAGGATTTCTGTTTTTTCTATTATTGTAATAACTGTGTTGTAAGCTGCAAGCGGATTATCTTTAGAAATATAATCTTCTATATCCTGTAAATCAAGCTTCACTGACTCTGCCCAGATAATTTTCACGTTTTAATATCCATTCTTTTTTAAGTTCTTCATGTTCTATGTAATTGCCGTTTTCTATATCTCTGATACCTTCCTTTATAGCCTCAATCTGCCATGCCTGAGTATCACAATACTGATCCAGCGCCTCTGTTGCCAGAAAGGTCCTATCTCTGCCTGTGGCTTCAGCGAGTTTTTCGAGTTTTTCTTTTGTTTCTTTGGGTATTCTAAGGGAAATTTGTTCTTTTTTAACCATAATATGTACCAAAAAATTAACTTACATGTAATTCATTGTATCCCATTTAATTACGATGTGCAAGGTTATTATTTGATATTTAAATTTTTTTGTTTGTTCTTTAAACTTAAAGTAAAATATTAATATGAGCAAACAATTAAAAATATTATTTTTGGGGGATGTGGTCGGAAGACCGGGACGCCTTGGCGTTAGGAAATTTCTTGATGATAATACTCAGAACTATGATTTCATTATTGTTAATGTTGAAAATGCTTCGCATGGCTATGGTTTGACTCAAAAAAACTATAACGAGCTTTCCTCATATGGAATCCACGCAATGACCGGTGGTAACCATATTTGGGACAGAAAAGTAATATTTGATTATATAAACGAGGCTGATAAATTAATACGGCCTCTTAATTTTCCTGAGGGTACGCCTGGAGTAGGTTCTAGGATTTTTAAAATTAATGAGCATATCTCAATAGGCGTTATAAACATACTGGGCGTAATTTTTATGCAGCCTATAATTCCACCATGGGAACCTTTAAAGCAGGAAATACTAAAACTCAAATCAAAAACAAATGTTATAATTATAGACTGTCACGCTGAGGCAACAGCAGAAAAAATTTCCTGCGGGTATATAGCAGCCCGCACAGGCGCAAGTGCAGTTATTGGGACACATACACACGTTCAGACAGTAGATGAAATGATTATGGAAAATAGTACAGCTTATATAAGTGATGCAGGTTTTTGTGGCTCTCACAAAAGCATTATAGGAATGGAAATCGAGGGATCAGTCGAAAGACTTGTTTCAATGCTGCCAGGGAGACTGGAAATTGGGCCTATGCCGTCGGTTCAGGTAAATGGGGTGGAGTTATTTATTGATTCTGAATCCGGGCATGCACAGGCTATAAAAAGAATTAATGTTGTGATGAATCTAAGTGATGAGGTAAATGAATAATGAAAGGATAGAAAAGTGGGACTTGATCTACATACTCATAGTATCTATTCTGACGGAGCGCTTTCTCCCGAGGAAATTGTAGATACTGCAATTGACCTTGGCCTGTCGGCCATATCAATAACAGACCATGATAATATTTTGGCTTTTGATTATGCTCGGGCTCAAGCAGCAAAACGAGCTGATGAAAGGGGTACGCCTGTTATAGAGGTTGTGCCGGGAATAGAGATAAATACCATACATGAAAAATACGAAGTCCATGTACTTGGTTATTTTTTCGACCATACTAACCAGGATTTGCTTGATATGATTGCATACCAGCAGCACGCTCGTGTTCAGCAAATAACTCAAATAGTTGAAAACTTAAATAAAATAGCCAAAATCAGAATTACCATGGATGACATTACTTCCCTTGTTAAGCAGGGCGGAAGTATAGGAAGGCCACATATTGCCAGGGCAATAGTGAACGTGGGAGGGGTTTCCAACGTCATTGAAGCCTATAAAAAATACATAAACGATGAAGCTCCTACATATATCCAGCGTAAAACTGTATCACCGCACGAAGCTGTGGAAACTATCTATGAAGCTAAAGGTATTCCTGTACTTGCGCACCCTCATGACCTAGTTGTAACTGATGAGCTCGTAAAAGAGCTTATGAACTATGGATTAAGAGGGTTAGAAGTTTATCACAGAAGACATTCGCCTGCGATGATTGAATATTTTTCAAGTATTGCTGAAAGGTATCACCTGATTGTAACAGGCGGCTCGGATTGTCACGGAACACGCGTATCAAACCAGCTTTTCATGGGCAGGACGCATGTGCCTGACTGGGTGCTTCGGGAATTAATGAACGAGAAAAATAGACTGGAAATAGCTTCGAAGTAATTAACGTCCGATAAAGCTTAACGGATTTATAGGTTTCCCGTCAATCCTTACCTCAAAATGCAGGTGAGGCCCCGTACTATAGCCTGTTGAACCTTCATACCCTACAATATCCCCTTTTCTTACTGAGCTTCCTGCGCCAACTGCAATTGAAGACATATGCGCATAAAGAGTTGATACCTTTTTCCCTGCGTATGAGCCTTCTTTAATTGTCCCGTGGTTAATTATTACAACTTTTCCATAACCTCCATACCAGCCAGAGTGAATAACTTTACCGGAATTTGAGGCTTTAATAGGTGTTCTGTTAGGCCCTGCTATATCTACGCCAGAGTGGAATCTTGTACTCCTGAATATTGGGTGTCTTCTCCAGCCAAAAGCTGACGTAATTGCGCCTACAACAGGCCTGATAAAAGCTGAGTCTGTGATTTCGGTTGAAATTGTTCTTGCTATATTTTTTTCAATATCTCTGGAAAGACTTTCCAGTTCTTTTTGCGCCTGTTCGTAAGCCACCCTGTCTGTTCTCAGCTTTTCAATCATATATTCGCTTGTCTGAATAGAATTATGAAGGGATTTTTTCTTCTGGTTCATGGATGTAAGTGTGTAAGCTATATTTCTTTTTTCATGCTCCATATATCTTTTTGACCTCATTATTTCGTCGGACTGACGTTTGAGGTCTGCCATTAATTCTTTGTCTTTTTTTAGCATTATTTTCTGGTAATATAACCTGTCGAGAAAAGTTGAAATATCTCTTGAGGCGAAAATAAGGTGAATAAGGCCAATTCTTTCACCTTTATAAACTTCTCGTATTCTATGTGCTGCAGAATTTGCAAGTCTTTCGTGCTTTCCGCTAAGCGTGTTAAGCTGGTATTGCAGTTTTGACACATTAGTCTTTGATCTTACCAGCTTATCCTCGTATGTTTTAATAGAATCCCGGGTTTTTTCAAGATTTTGCTGAGTTACGGTAAGTTTTTTTATTTCAACTTTTTCTTTGGTTTTTAGTTCCTTAATCTTTTTTGCTATTTTTTCTTTGTCCAGATTCTTAAAAACATTTGCATTTGCAGGTACGCCAATTATTATGCTGCCCCATAAAACAATACAAACCAGCAAAAAAGTAAAAAGATCCTTAACACGAAATGTTTTCATAATTTAATTTAATTTTTTCTCAAATTATCCTAACAATAAAGGCATAAGCATTGCGCTGACAGTCCATATAATAAAGGAAGTCACAATAACTAAAATTATTGTTTTTTTGTTTTCTCTCAGGAATTCCATTTTTTTCTCTCCTTGTTTAATACATTTTAAAACAAAAAAGCAGTTAAGTGAATTAATGTAAAGAACTTGACCTCTCAAAAATATACAAATTTTCAAGCATGCCCAGGTATTCAGGGAATTGTGTAGTAATGTAATAATTGTTCACTTAAATGTTGAGTTTTATATATGGATATATATATAATTTTATATATGTTATTTGGGAAGAGTTGGATATTAGGAGATAAGTAGTGATTAGGAGTAGAAGCTTAGGAAGAGTAGCCTCTGTAAGAAGATGGACTCGCGCAGCGGTTGATTGTTACCAGAGGGGCTGTATGTGTCACGGATGTTACTATAAAGATTTTTTTAACGGAAGTCCGCAAAAATGCTTGATGAAGAATACTGTTTTGGAATTAGTCAGGGTGCTAGGAGTACCGCAAAATCTTGAGCCAAAGGAAAGCGTTATCTAGTTAATATCTCCATTGCAGCTTTAATTCCATCGCCTACTGCTATTGTGGTTTGTCTGAAATGGCCGTTTTTTACATCGCCAATATAGAATAAGTTTTTAACGTCATTCTGAGCGAAGCGAAGAATCTTATCATTAGGCTCCCTGCCTATTGCTCCTAAGATATAATCATATTCCATATTTTCATTTAGTTCAGTATTTTCCAGATAGTTGATTTTTTTATTTTCAAGCGCACGCTGCTTTAAAAGAGGAAGGCATTTGGTTTTTATACTTCTGTTTAATATAACTACTTCTCTTGCATCGGTGTTTTCCGCTATGTTAAGGGCATAATCAAACGCTGCATCACCTGAGCCGATTATAACTATTTTTTTGTGTGTGAGGTTGTGTTTATAGAGTTCACAGATTTCGTAAAATACGTTATTAGCCTCTATATTAAGCTTTTTAGGAACCGTGCCGGAAGCTATAACCAGGTATTTTGAGGTATAGGTGGAGTTATCGGTTTTTATATTAAAGATTTCGTTTGTAAAGTTTACTTTAATTACTTCCTCAAAAATGGGAGAAATATTAAGTTTTTTAAGATGATTGTTAAATTTTGTAATAAGTTCCTTGCCTGTTATCCCATCTGCATATCCCGGATAATTTTCTACAAAATTTGCATTTCTTAATAACCCGCCTATTTCGTTTTTTTCAAAGATAACCGGGGTGATCCCATGTCTTCTAAGCTGGATAGCGCAAGCAATTCCAGCTGGTCCTGAACCTATTATTGCAACGTTAAAATACATAATGAAATATTAAGCTAAATATGAATAAAACTCTAAAGTATTATATTAATTGTGTCGATAAAAAATTTTATGAAGGGCTGAGTAGTATAATGCTTTTGGAAGAAACTAATAGCAATAATGATCAACTTGATAAATTGAAGTATGTTTTAACCAGTATTGAGCGAGAAAAAGATCGGGACAAACATACAATACTAATAGTTGATGATGAAATAAACAATTTACAATTTCTTAAGAGAACCTTAAGAAAAAATTATCATATTCTAACCGCTTCCAATGGCGAAGAAGCCCTGCTGGTTGTTGAAAAAGAAGGGCAAAATATTTCTCTTATTATTAGCGACCAGCGTATGCCTACTATGACTGGGACAGAGTTTCTTTCAAGGATATCAGATGATTATCCTTATATAATAAAAATGCTTTTGACCGGCTATGCTGACATTGATGCGATGATAGACGGTGTAAATAAATGTAATTTATTTCAATATATTTCCAAGCCTATAAATCCTGAGGAGCTGGAAATTATTATAAGAAACGGGATAGAAGCGTATGAGCTGACTTTAAGTAAAAACACCCTTCTAAATGACTTGAGAGAGCTGTTTTTTACAACAATTAAATCAATTTCCAATGCATTAGACGCTAAAGACACATATACTCATGGCCATTCCCACCGAGTTACCTTGTATTCTCTTATTCTTGCAAAAGAATTAAATCTTGACGATGAGCTGCTGGAAGAAATCGAAACCGCAGGGCTTTTGCACGATATTGGAAAAATTGGAATTCCTGAAGATATTTTGTGCAAACCCGGAAAACTTACTGATGAGGAGTATAAAATCATTCAACAGCACGCACCGGGCGGAAAGAAGATACTAAACAGCATTCCTGGACTTAAAAATGTTGCTTCATGGATTAGCTGCCACCATGAAAAGTGGGATGGAAGGGGTTATCCAACAGGGATAAAAGGAGAAGAAATCCCTTTGGCTTCGCGAATTCTTGCTGTGGCCGATACTTATGATGCTATGACTTCTAACAGGTCTTACAGAAAGGGTCTGCCCCATGAAGTTGCTGTGGAAGAGATTAAAAACTGCTCAGGAACGCAGTTTGCTCCTGAGGTAATTGAAGTTTTCATGAAAATTGAAGGAAAATTTAAAGAAGCTTCACTTGATCCTATAAAATTCTATGATGAGTACAGCAGACTGAATAAGGACATCGAAGAGAAGGTTAATTAACAGTAATTACGTGAGTTGGGATTTTTTCCACTCGCAATAACTCGCTCATTCCTATACCCACAACCCATAAAATTTCCTCATCGTCTACAAGAAGGGGAATATTATCGCGCTGATATTGGGGAATGCCTCTATTAATAAGATATTTTTTGAGTTTTGTTTTTTCTTTCATTCCAAAAGGCTGGATTATGTCGCCGGGCTTCCTCGTTCTTAGGTAAATTGGTTGTTTTACCCTGCTTAAGTCGGCAAATATTGTATGAGCAGCTTCTTCAGGGAATTTTTCCGGCACACCATCTTTCCATTCTTTAATTTTTAATTCAGGAAATTCGGCAAGGGGCTCTTTGTTTATTAATTTCATTTCTTTTGAAGAAACAAAAAACCATAAATTCTTGCCAATAGTGAAGGTTTTGCCGGACTTGGACTGTTTATTTTCCTGTATAAAGCAGAATAAATCATTAATCCGTTCAAAAGTATATTCAATATCATTTTGGGTAAAATAGTCTGCTAAAACTCTTTTTTGAAGCGGTTGTGACAGGTTTAAAAAATCCTGCGTTTTTATCACGTTATTTAAAATCCCTGTTTTTTTTACGCATTCCTGTATAATTTCGTCTGCTTCCCTTGCAATTTCCGAGAGTCTTAGCAGGGATGTATCAACTTCCGGGTTATATGTACGCATTTCCGGTAATAAACTCAGTCTTAGCCTGTTTCTCAGGTATTTCTGGTTGTAGTTGCTGGAATCTATGCTTGGAGATAACGCATTTTCATCACAGTATGCATTGCATTCATCCCTTGTTATATTTAGCAATGGTCGATAAATTTGTTCTCTTTTTTCAGGTATGCCCTTTAATCCGGTTATTCCGGTGCCTTTTATTATCCTGTATAAAATAGTTTCAACGTTGTCTGTGGCTGTATGGCCGGTTAATATAGCGGTTGCGTGGATTTTTTCGGTAATTCTATTGAAAAAACTATATCGCTGGTTTCGCGCTTCTTCCTCTGTTTGCGGCAGGCCGGGTGGCAGGGTTTCTGTGTAAAATTCAATATTTCTCTCATTACAGTATTGTCTTGCTTTTTCCTGTTCAACCAGTGCTTCCTCTGGTCGCCAGTTATGGTTTAAATGTGCAGCCACAGGCTTTAATCCAAGCTGAAAAAGCACATCCAGCAGGCATAAAGAATCAGGCCCTCCTGAAAATCCAACTAAAAGCACATTATTTTTATCAAAAAGGCTATATTTTTTTAGAAAATTTATAGTATTTTCCTTAATTTTTCCTGATGTTTCTTTCATATAAATATAATACAATAGTTATATGGACGAGAAAGACAGACTTTTGCAGCAGATAATTTTTGAACTTATGTTCAGCAACCCTCAGAATAGAAAATACGCTGAGGGCCTTACTGCCATTGAGCTTTCACGAAAATACAATGCTAAAATTGATAATGTAAAAAAAAATTTAAATATTTTGTGGGAAAAGGGTGTTGTAAAATCAATTGGAGCAAATCCAAAATTCTGGCTTTTTGATGAATTTAATTTTCAAAAGCTTGGTGAGGACGACCCTATTCATTGCCTTATGTGGAGCGGGGACATGGACTTCGATTGCTTTTTTGAGTATTGAGGTAAAAAGGAAACAATGAAAAATAAACATCATCACGTATGTCCCTGGTGGATAGGCTATATTATTGATACTCCTTTAAGGCATTTGATGACACCTGTAAGCAAGGTGTTAAAGCCTTATTTGAAAAAAGGAATGACGTTTGTGGACCTGGGTTGCGGGATGGGATTTTTTTCTATTCAGGGAGCGAAAATTGTTGGAAATAGCGGCAAGGTGATTGCTGTGGATATCCAGCCAAAAATGCTTCAGGTTCTTGAAAAACGTGCTGAAAAGGCCGGAGTAAACCATATTATCCAGACTCATTTTGCTGAACCAACTGACATAAGACTTGAGGCCAAAGCAGACTTCGCCCTTGCAATGTGGATGTTGCATGAAGTGCCTGATATTAAGAGATTTCTTGAGCAAGTAAAATCTGTTTTAAATCCGGGAAGTTATTTTTTAGTTGTTGAGCCTATCCCTCATGTTTCCAATAAAATGATTAAAGAAGAAATTGATCTTGCAAAGCAGTCAGGTTTTGAATTTATTGGGTATAAAGATGCTGGTTTATTCAGCAAAGGTATGCTTTTTAAGGTACATTAACAGAAATGGGCGTGCCGACGGCACGCCCACTCTGAAATTATTAATAGATTAAAAAATATCTAATGGATCTAAGAATTTTTTCACGGTACTTTTAGTGTCCTCTTTATCATCTTTCAGGATAATTCCGGCAGGATCCAGCATTTGTTTTTCTCTGCTTCTGCTGTCTTCATCTTCATCTTTTAGAATAATTCCGGCAGGATCCAATAATTTTTTCTCTCTGCTTCTATCATCTTTCTTATCATCCTTTAGGATAATTCCTGCGGGGTCTAATAATTGTTCCACTGTTTTTCTACTGTCTTCATCTTTATCTTTCAGGATAATTCCAGCTGGATCCAGTAATTTTTTCTCTCTGCTTCTGTTATCCACACCATCATCAACCACATCAGATGTTTCTTCTTCCACATAAGGTGTATCTTCTGCCGCAAAAGGTGTGGCCTCTGCCATAGCAGGTGTACCACCTGATTTTCCACTTAATAACTCTATTAACAATGAAAGTAACTGCATTAAATCTGTATTATTGCTTTCACCTTCATAAATACCTGTTTGACTTGCGCTTGGGTATGAAGAAAATATTGATTCCCTCGGCGTATAGTGTTGTCTATAACCTTGTGGTGCATGCGTGTTCGCATAAAATTGGTTTGAATTTACTACTGTCATCTTAACTCTCCTCCATTAGCTACTACTAAACCTCATAACAGGTTAAGGTCTTGATATTATTCATTTTAAAAACTCTATCTCTCCTCTTATTTTTATAAAAACAAAATGCGAGAAAAAATTGTCATGACATGAGTGAAATTTTAAATATTATTAAGAATGTGAAACAATTCGAATAAAAATCAAATTTTTTAATTCAAATATTAATTAATTTTAGTTTTCAATTAAAATTTTGGTAGTGGTTAAATTTCAAGTGATAAATTGTAATGGATAATAAATATATGTGTAATAAGGTCATGCCAGA